>NZ_VOZT01000083.1:0-8968 GCF_013419625.1 Acinetobacter sp. YH12070
GTCAACGATGTATAACCGGGTGCCGAATGGCGCCTTAGCAGAGGCTTGAGCCGTGTGCTGGGAAACTCGCATGCACGGTTCTTAGGGGGTTGGACGTAGGTAACTGCGTCTGACTACCCGACAATCAAATGCGACCTTGGGCGTTGGGGCGCAAGAACTGGCTGTTTGCAGGTTCGCTGCGCAGTGGTCAGCGAGCGGCAAACATCATGACGTTAATCCAGTCAGCAAAGCTGAATGGCTTGGATCCGTATGCCTATTTAAGTGATGTGCTGAAAAGGTTACCGACACACAAAGTGACCCAAATTGAAGAATTGCTGCCGCACTGCTGGAAACCTAAATCGAATTAAAAAATAGGTATGGGATTCAGCGGACGCTTACAGAAAGTGTCATTTTATCCATGCTTTTAAATACTAAAAAATTATAGATGTACTAATGACATAACCTGTCACAGAGTTGGGTTATATTTGTGGAATATTTATTTAAAATTCACTCATTGTTTTTATTATTTTTATAAAAACATGTTATATTTTAAATATATTTTTTTAATTATTTTACTAAATGGTCAGGGACTTATGCGTAAGGATGAAGGAATTCATGAGCGTTTAGCTGATCGTTTAGCAAGTATGCTGACGAAATTAAATATGGGACAACATTTAGATGTAAGGATGTTGTCAGAAGAATTTAATGTGAGTGCTCGAACTATTTTACGTGATTTTGATCGTTTAGGTGCATCCATACCATTACTAAAAGATGAACATAATAAAAAATACTATTTACATGAAAATTATTTAGGAAAAGTGACTGCAAAAGACATCGTTAAATTTGCAGAGATTTCTGGTATTCGTGATTTATATCCATCTTTAGACATGTCTTTTCTGCGAGAGCTTTTAAATAGTCGTGCGGATCAAATTTATACTACTCAAGCTTATTCTGTTGAGGATGCTAGCCAGTTTACAGAAATATTTAAGGTAGCTGGAAATGCAATACGAGGGCATAAGAAAATTGAGTTTTTGTATAAAGGTGTTCGTAAATGTGTTCAGCCTTATCGATTGATTCATCATCATGGTAATTGGTATTTAGCTGCAGTCTTTGAAAAAAAATTAAAAGCTTATCGATTAAGCAGAATCGAATTATTACCGCATCAATCTGATGGCGATATTTTTATTGTGGATTCCGCTATTTTATCTCAGTTAGAGGCTGAAGATACGATTTGGTTTGGGCTGGATAAAATAGAAATTATCCTTACCGTTCATGCAGATGTCGCTGAGCATTTTCAGGCACGAACTCTTTTACCTGAGCAAAAAATCATAAAGCTATTGGAGGATGGTGGTCTATTGTTATCGAGTCAAATTATCCATACAACCCAAATTTTTCCTTTGGTTCGCTATTGGATTCCGCATCTTAAAATTATTAGCCCTGAAAGACTACAAGATGAAATGGAACAAGAAGTGAAAAAATATTTCGGTATTTAAGGACACATGATTTTTAGAATTTTTAATTGAGTAAGAATATGGGTAATGTGGTTAATACAACTGAATTGTTAAAAATAAAGCAAGAAGTACAAGCATTATTGAAGAGTGGAATTTCTGTTTTTGAGCAAATTGTAGATTTAGATTTATTAGTGTATTTAGAGGAAGATCCGTCGTTTGCACAACAAGCAATTGCTGTTTTAAATAGTGAATATTCAAAACTTGAAAGATTTGAAGTAGTTATTGCTGTCGTAGGTACCATGAAAGCAGGTAAATCGACAACGATTAATGCCATTGTTGGTCGTGAAGTTTTACCCAATCGTAATGCGCCGATGACTGCGATCCCGACACTCATTAAACATAGTATGGGACGAAAGCAGCCACGTTTAATTTTTACTGAAAAGGCTCGTCAGCCTGTTCAACAACTTGTGCAAGATTTAAGAAAGCAATTTAAAAAAGAACAATATGCTCAAGCGCTTGAAAATTTAAAACTAGATACAGACTTATATTTGACGATAGAAAGAATTCAACAGGGTATTAAAATTACGAAGAAAGCATTGGGTGAAAAGAAAATTTTTGATTTTTTAGTTTCGATGAATGACCTTGTTCGTATTGCACCACATTTTGATTTGTCATTTCCATTTGACCAATATCAAGACATAGATCAACTCCCCATCATTGAGATCGAGTTTGTTCATTTAAAAAATATGAAAAAACAATATGGACAATTGGTGCTCTTGGATACTCCTGGACCGAATGAAGCAGGTCAAACACATTTACGATCCATGTTATTAGAACAATTACATCGAGCATCAGCTATTTTAGCTGTGATGGATTATACCCAACTTAAATCTGAAGCAGATGCACAGGTTCGTGAAGATATACAAAGTATTGCCCATACTGCAAAAAATCGAATTTATGCATTAGTAAACAAATTTGATAACTGTGACCGTAATGGAATGAAAGAACCTGAGGTTAAAACATTTGTTGAGGGACTCACTGAAGGGGTGATCAAACAAAAGAATACTTATCCAGTTGCTGCTAAATGGGCTTATTTGGCGCACAGAGCTAAAAATGAATGCTTTGAAGATGGTTCTTTGCCTGATGTTGAGAGCAATGATTGGGTCGAAGATTTTTATGATGAAGCAGGATTACGCCGTGACTCATTTCGAACACCAGAGGGTATTGCAGAAGCTATAGAAGATTTATGGCAAGACTCTCTTTTTAGCCAACCTTTAAAAGAGGTGATTGCAGCGTCGCATCAAAAGGCTGCATTTGTTGCTTTGGATTCAGCAATTTGTAAGTTAGAAAATTACACTCAAAAATTCAACCAAATGCGGACTCAGAAATTTAGAGAAGTATGCCAAAGAGCATACGAGCGAGGAGTTGAGATAGATAAGGATGATTATATTAATACCGTAGAAAATCATATTTTTAATAGCAAATTAAACATCAATATTCGCCTTTTAGAAACAACAGCTCAAATGCTGAAACAACATTTAGTGTTTGATCACTCACTTTAAGGGTGTGGGTAAAAAACAGCCTCTTTATAAGATACAAAGGAAATCGTGATGGGTCATCAAATTGACATTTTAAGAGAAGAAGCTCAGGCGTTGTTAGAGCTTGAAAAAAATCTATTGTTACAGATGTCTGAAAAGGGGGTATTAGATCATGCAAATGAACAAAATCAAGCCACTCTCGATACCACATCAGTCGAACAAGAACTCGTTATTTTACGTGGTGAAGCGCTTAAAGTCACTGAATTGGAAATGGTACTTGCTGTTGTTGGGACAATGAAAGCAGGTAAGTCGACGACGATTAATGCCATTGTAGGTCGTGAAATATTACCAAATCGTAATGCACCCATGACCGCAATTCCTACTTTGATTAAACATAGCAATGGACAAAAACAGCCGCATTTAACTTTTTCTGAAAAAGCCAGTCAGCCTGCAAATCAATTGGTGCGGGATTTGAAAAAATGTTTTCAGCAAGAGAAGTATACTGCAACACTTGAAAAATTAAGAACAGATAAAGACTTGTACCTCACGGTTGAAAGAATTCAGCAAGGTATTGAAGTTGTAAATGATGCAGTGGGTGAGAAACAAATTTTCGATTTTTTAGTTTCGATCAATGATCTTGTTCGTATTGCTCCACATTTTGATTTGGAATTTCCATTTGAGCAGTATCAAGAAGTAGATCAACTTCCTGTCATTGAGGTTGAATTTGCACATTTACAGGAAATGGAAGAGCAAGGTGGTAAACTCATTTTGCTTGATACTCCGGGACCGAATGAAGCAGGTCAAACCCATTTGCGCCCAATGTTACAAGATCAGCTAAAAAAAGCATCCGCTGTTTTAGCTGTGATGGATTATACCCAGCTCAAATCTGAAGCAGATGCACAGGTTCGTGAGGATATACAAAGTATTGCCCATACTGCAAAAAATCGAATTTATGCATTAGTAAACAAATTTGATAACTGTGACCGTAATGGGATGAAGGAACCAGAGGTTAAAACATTTGTTGAGGGGCTGACGGAGGGGGTTATCAAACAAGAGAATACCTATCCAGTTGCAGCTAAATGGGCTTATTTGTCAAACAGGGCGAAAAATGAACGCTTTGAAGATGGTTCATTACCTGATGTAGACGATGCTGCATGGGTTGAAGATTTTTATGATGAAGCTCGCTTACGCCGTGAATCACATCGAACACCAGAACGGATTGTCGAAGCGATAGATGATTTATGGCAAGACTCTCTTTTTAGTCAGCCTTTAAAAGAAGTGATTGCAGAGTCACATAAAAAGGCTGCATTTGTTGCATTAGACTCAGCAGTTGATAAGTTGGATGAGTGCTCTGAAAAAATTAATACAGTGTTGAGTGTAAAAGAAACTGCAATTTATAAAACCACTGATGAGTTGCAGCGAGTTATTACACAGTTAGAGCAGAATATTACGAGTATTGATGATGCACAACTTCAGGCTGAAAACTCAATTCAGGAACTTCAAAATAATTTTTCATTAGAGATTAATGAGTTTATTCATGATCAATTTGATTACGCAAAGAGTAGTGTGATTCAAAAAACCTCTGAAGGTAATCAACAGGCGGCACTGCTTAAAAAAAATAAAAAGAATACTCAGCAAGAAAGGAAATCACTTAAAGACTTTATTTCATCCATTTTGGAAAACGTAGGTTGGCTTCCTTCTAATGTACAAGTGGATAAGGATCAAGGGCGTATTATATATGATCCAGCCAATCCAATTATTGACTTTGATGATGATAAAGCAGCTGCAACAGATTTTTTAAAACAAATTGGAGAGATTCTTCCTTTGATTAATATTAAAATTAATCAAGAAGTTGAACAGCAGCTGGATACATTGCTGGAGCGTTTTGAAAGTGAATTTAAAGATAAAATCTTAGTACAGGCTCAGGAAGCAATGCTAAAAGTCAATCAAACATTAAGTACAGGCGGTTTTGATGATATTCAACTTAGCCTACCTAACCATAAAAAGTTAGCATTAAAGACTTCAAGTGCAAAGATGATGAAAAGTGTTTTGGATGTAACTAGTTATAAAGAAACACGATCGAGAGTTAAAGATAGTAAAGTTGCTAAGGTGTTGAATTGGTTTTCGGATAGCTTGGGGCGTGAAGATTATACTGTGACTGTAAAAAATTACACGATAGATATGGATAAGGTTTCAGAGGAAATTCAAAAAAGTTTAGAGCAAAGCCAAAAAGAGATCCAGACTGCATTGCAGCAAGAAATTAATGCACCACTTAAACAAGCAAGCGATCAATTTTTTAAAGCCTTTAAGCAAAAAATTATGGGATTAACTACGGATATTCAAAACAGTTTAGATGCTAAACAGCAGTCTCAGCAAAATGAACAAGTCGCTATGGAGCTCATTTTGTCATTCAAGAGAGAAAGCCAAAACATACAGGAACGTACGCAACAGCTTAAAAGAATTGTATTGCAGAAACTTTAAGGCAAATTTTATTTCTAATTAAATCTACCGAATAGAGGTTATTTATCACTTTTAAATAACCTCATTTTATAATGAGTGTTCTATGTCTTCTCAAGTATTAGAAGTTATGCCCTGTATCGCAGATAAGTTTGTAATTGAAATTGCAAATAGTATCCAAGTGTCACAAGATCATGTGAGAGTACAGTCTGAGCGATTAGGAAAAGTTGCCCGATTAGTCGATGGTTTCACAGGCGCAGGGCAACAACGGCAACAACAAATTAATCAGAATATGACGACAGGTTTAAATGCCGCGTTTGATTGGTTAAATACTTTGACGCGAGAATTAAGTTTAGGATTTACAGCGATACAAGTAGCAAATCAGAAAATTACTGAAGTACAAAATGCAGTGACTGATTTGGCTGAATTTAGTATTGAAACACGAGATCTGTTGGAACAACTGTCGATCAACTTACATGATCGTTGTGATGGCTTAGATGAAAGACTTACTCAAGTTGAAGCTGAAACAGGTGCTGAGCGTCAAATTACTTTACTGTTTAAGCAATGGGAAACAGGTGGTTTTGCTCAAATTTCTCCATTGTTAAGATTGTATACAGTTTTGGAACGTCTATATTGGGGCGAGTTTGGATCTTATTATCGACAGTACAATACAAATTTTAAAGCCGAAAAAACGATTCAAAATCTAAAAGAGCGGATTTGTTTAGAAGCCATTCAATGTTTAAAAAAAGATAAGCAAATAGATCATGAAGAATTTTTTCATCCATTACAATGGGCGGAAAATGTCAAAGTATTAGATACAGGTTTTATGGAAAGTTATGCATATATGGGAGATTGGGCACATGTTGACAAAATGCCAATCCATTATTTTGCATCACAACAACCCAAAAAATTATCCTTATATCTACCTCGGGTACTGACTGCTGATGTGCTAGCACGATCTTCTTTAGATGAAATGTTTGGAGTGAGATCATGAAAATAAAGACAGGCTTGGTGTTATCTGGTGGTGGTGCAAAAGGTGCATATCATGTTGGTGTGGTAAAAGCACTCGCTGAATATGGAGTTCAAGCAGATGCAATCGCTGGAGCAAGCATTGGTGCTTTAAATGGCTCTTTATTGGCAACAAGTCATTCTATGCAACAAGGATATGAACGTTTAAATAAGGTGTGGCAACAATTAAGCCAACAGTCACCATTACAGTTTCAGTCCAAAAATGTATTTATTCCTTCATATTTGGTCTTGCTAGCGAGTTTTGGATTGCATTTTAATACACCTAACATGCTTCGTTATATTGCTTATCGAGGTGGAAAAGGACTTTTAGAGACATTTAATCTTTATCCTGATTCTTTAAAGAAATTTGAAGAAAAAATAAGTGGACCCGAAAGTGTATTGGATAATGCTCCATTGACATCATTAATAGATCAATATCTGAATTGGCAGGATTTAAAGCAAGGTACACCGTTATATGTTTCTGCGTATAAAAGTAATGGTGGATTTCTAGATATTTTAGGATGTATTACTGCAATGTTAGACATTAAAAATACAGCACCATCAGAATTTTTTTGTCTGCAGCAGTTATCAGAACAAAATTGGAAAAATGCTTTAATGGCTTCAGCAGCTTTACCGTTATTGTATGAAAGCCAAAAAATAAATGGGCAAGCTTATACAGATGGTGGACAAGGCGGGTGGAAAACTGTGCAAGGAAATACTCCAATCACACCATTAGTTGAAGCGAATTGTAATTTAATTATTGTCAGTCATCTATCTGATGGATCGTTATGGGATCGTCATCGTTTTCCAGAGGCGACAGTCATTGAAATACGTCCACAGAAGGCAATTAACAGAGATGGGATGGCTGATTTATTGGCTTTTAAACCATCTCGTATCAATGAATGGATGGAACAAGGTTATACAGATACAGTTGCTTGTATTGGGAAAATTAAAGATGCTTTAGAAAATCGGAATCGCTTGAATACTTTGATGCGAACCCAGCAACAAGCAGAACAGGAAATGCTGAGTAGTTCAGAGCGTATGCAAAATATGATGGCAAAATTAAAAAAATGAGTTGATGTAAAGAAATATACGATCAACAGAGATCATTAAAAATAGTACCATACTGAGATTATGGTGCTATTTTTTGAATTATAAAATAATAATTACTACTTTTTTAAAAAATATATAAATTTAATTTTTATACCCAAGCGACATCACCTGTCCAACCTAAATGTTAACTTTATATAAAAGCAAATAAGCTATTTAGCTTGTATATTTTTTATATTTAAATTCAATGGTATATGTTATGAAGTTATTGAAAGTTATTGCTGTTACAGTGTTTGGAATGTGCTCACTCAATAGTTATGGGATGACTTTGGATGCAACGGATACATTCTATTACTTTGCCAAAAATTGTAATGCACAAGGGAAGACAGCTTATTATTTAGATGATAATGGTAGATGGCAAGGCTATTCTGCAAGTCAAATTTATCAACAATATAAGTACATGTTAGATATGTCTTCTTTTGGTTCGCTGAATAGTGATTCTGCGCCGTCTGTGTCAAGTAATGATGTACAAGTATATTTAAAGAATACAAGAGCACAACGTCTTGCTGCTACAAAAAGCCACTTAATGTGTAAGTAAGTTCTTTCTACAATTAGTGGTGTGCCAAAAATATATTTGATTATTTTTACACCACTATATTTGCTCTATTATTCAGTTTTAATCCTTTTCACGATATACGTCAAATTATGTCGTTGAATCGTTTGTGCTTTATTTCAATAGTTTAACCTGAGTTCGACGAAATAAGCCTAGCTTTTAAGCATATTTTGCATGGAAGGCTTATTCGGATTCAGGCAATAAGCTACTACCGCTGCCATTATATTTACTAGAAAGTTATTTACCGAACGATGACGTGAATGTTCAATCTGATGTAAATTCTTCAATTGATCATTCACAGTTTCTATTAAACCTCGTCTTGCAAGTAATGCTTTTTCTTCCGCATTATGTAGTACTTTATTCTTCATATTCTGACGTGAAGGTGTCAGTAGTTTTAATCCTCTTGAAGCGAGTTCTTTAACCTTGGCTTTGCTCAGATAGCCTTTATCTCCAAGCAAAATACCTTTCAATTCTTGAGTGATCTCATCTAAAACCTTAATATCATGTACATTTCCTGAGGTTAGTTTTATTTTTATAATTTCACCTAGATTGTTGATAATAATGTGTAATTTAAATCCATAAAACCAACCTGTACTGCTTTTACCACGCTCAGCTAGACCTTTAAAAACACGATGTCTTTTTATTCTGAGATTGTGACAAACAACCAGTTTTGTTGAATCCATAATACTTAGCCCTGTATCTTTACCTTTTATCTGATGAAAGAAAGAAGCTAATGCTTGCAAGCATTGAACCGTACCGGGTTTGTCGGAGACTTTTTTATTTAAGTTAGGCCACCTGACCTAACGGGTTAATCTTATCATAGTACATTGCTTCAAACTCAAAAGGCGATACATAACCCAGTGCACTGTGTA
>NZ_VOZT01000084.1:0-8477 GCF_013419625.1 Acinetobacter sp. YH12070
AAAGTTTTACGTACTTTAACTGAATCAACCTATGAAATTCAGCCTCAGCAAAGTCATTATGAATCTCTCGAAGTAGATGAGTTCTGGAATTTTGTTGGAAATAAAAAGAATAAACAATGGCTTATTTTTGTTCAAAAGTCATATTTTACCTCGGAGAAACCGGACATTTTTATTGGTGAGAATATAGACACTTTAAATGGGTTCTAACACTCTCGTTTCGTATAACAGCCATTATGTTAAATGAATGATAATTGACATTTTGTTCATTAATACTGATATGCAACGAATTTTATTATATGTCACCCCTCAATTACAAATATAAATGACTGCTCGTCTAATCATCTCCATTACACAATTAAATGTTAAAATGCATAGCTACTTCATCTAAGATAAAATATATGTATCCAAATCTACAGCACAGCTTCGAAAACAGCGTCATTCTCGTTGTAGAAGATGATTATGATATTGGTGACATTCTTGAAAAATACATAAAAAATGAAAACATGCAGGTCATCCGTGCATTGGATGGACAACAAGCTTTAGAGTGCCTAAAAGCCAACTCTATCGACCTGATTCTCCTTGATATTAAATTACCCAAACTAAATGGCTGGGAAATTCTACAAATCATCCGTCAAACAAGTCATTTACCTGTCATTATGCTGACTGCCTTAGATGATCAAGTGAATAAGATCATGGGGCTAAAAATGGGTGCTGATGACTTTATTATTAAGCCATTTAACCCAAACGAAGTGATTGCACGAATACAAGCCGTACTTAGACGAAGTACAAGCCAAAATATGGAAATAACTAATATTATTCGTTATAGAAATATTGAAATTAATCCAGATCATCATCAAGTTTACATTTCAAATGGTCAAAGAAATCAGTTGCTCAACCTTACGTTAACTGAGTATAAGATACTGTTTTTGATGGCAAAAACACCGAATAAAGTCTTTACACGTAATGAATTGATCCAAAACTGTATGCCTGAAAGTGATGCTTTAGATCGCACTGTAGATAGCCATATCAGCAAATTACGCAAAAAACTTGAAGAAAATGATGTAAATGGCTTATTAATCAATGTCCGTGGCGTGGGGTATCGCTTAGATCAAAATCATGAAATTTAACTTTTTTAAAAATTCTGTTGGAATTAACTTCCAGTTTATTATCATGATGAGCCTATTCAATTTAGGCATTACGCTGTTATCTTTCATGATTGGCTATTTTGTTTATAGCTGGGCGATAAAAATAGGTTTTCTAAATACACAAGTTATTAATTCAAATGAATTTTCAGTTACCTCCGTTGACTTTATCTGGCTGTTTTTAGTGCTATTAACAGGCTTTTTTCTTTCTACTATCCTCGCCTTTAAATATGGAAAACGCTATACACAGCCAATTAGTGATTTAGCAGATGTTATTCAACAAATTCAACAAGGCAATTTAGCACTCAGAATTAAACAGCCACATCATGATATTCCACATGAAATCAAGTCTCTTATTGAGAACTTCAATGAAATGGCAAACCAACTTGAAGTATCAGTTAAGAATTCAACTGTTTGGAATGCTGCAATTGCACATGAATTACGAACACCTGTGACAATATTACAAGGTCGCTTGCAAGGTATTGTCGATGGTATATTTATTGCCGATAAAGCTTTACACCTAAGCTTATTGAACCAAGTCGAAGGCTTATCTTACCTTGTGGAAGATTTACGGACACTGACACTTATTGAAAATAAACAATTACGATTAGAACTAGAAAAGACCAATTTAAAAAATAGTATTGAAAAATGTCTGCAGATGTTTAATGAACGGTTTCATGTTAAAGGTTTAACTATTGTTTTAAATTTGACGGATAAATTGGTTTGCGTTGATATAAGAAGGATGGAACAGGTCTTTATTGCATTGTTCTCTAACTTTCTAAGATATTCGAATGCTGGAAAAATAAATATTACATCTGTAACCACAGCAGAACATTGGGTATTGACGTTTGAAGATGAAGGTCCTGGTATTGATGAATCGCATCTTAAACACCTGTTCAAACCCTTCTATCGACTGGAAGACTCTAGATCATGTCTAGATGGCGGTACTGGATTAGGCTTGGCAGTGATTGATGCAATTATTGAAGCACACCAAGGTCATATTTATTATTCTAAATCCAAAAACTTAGGTGGCAGCTGTTTTACTATTCAACTAAATCGTAAGACATCAACTCATTTATAATGTGTTAAGTTCAGATTAATACGGCTTAATTTAAACCATAAATTTAAGATAAATTGATGTCTGAACTTAACCATTCTGTTTGATGATCCTCAAATAAATTTCATCACAATGAATTCTCATCTCGATATTTAGCTAGCATAAAAAATACCACAATGGAGAGTATCCCGATGATAATCCCTGCTGTTAATAATAAATTAACATGAGCTGAACTGAAGGCAATTTTACCTGCGTTAATCAATGCTGTACCTTGTTCAACGGGTAACTGGCTCGCCACTAAATAGGTATCACCAATCGAAAGTCTGGCTTTTTCTGCTAAAACAGCAGTTAAATCTGACGGCACTTGAAGATGACTGCCAAATATATAGGCCATGAAAACACCAAATAAAGTAATACCTAGTCCTGTACCCAGTTCATAACCTGTACTTTCAAGTGAACCTGCCGCACCGCCCTTTTCTGCAGGTACTGAGCCCATGATCGCAATGGATGAAGCTGTTAAACCAATACTCAGTGTTAATCCAATCGAAGCTAAAATAAAGGGAACGATGATTCCCGGATGATGAAAATCTGAATAACTCAAACTGACCAACGCAATTGCTGCCAATATTAATGACATGGTCGCAACCAGACGGAGTCCAAATTTATTGGATAAAAAACCAGCAATAGGCCCGCCAATAGCGGCCGCAACCATAATCGGAACCATAAAAAGACCGGCTTGCAGCGGTGTTAAACGAATGACATATTGCAGCTCCATTGCCAAAGTTAACTCAACCCCTGCCAAAGCGCCTGCAGCAACCATTGCCATAATAATGCCGGCTAAAATAGCAGGACGTGAAAATAGCGAAAGATCTAGCATCGGCTGAGGAGAATTCAGCTGTTTGCGTACAAATATGGTTAATAAGCCGATAGATAAAACGACCAAAGGCAAGACAATCAACAACGACTGTTTACCGCCTAAGCCTGCTTTTAGTGCATATACAAACGAAATCAAACCGACAATCAGCAATAGCGCTTGACCAAATGCCCAATGTCCAGGGGTTATAGCTTCTTTTCGGGACAATAAGAAATAGCACATTGGTGCGACAACCAGCATGATTGGGACGTTAATCAGGAAAACTGAACCCCACCAGAAATATTCTAACAATCCCCCACCAATGAGCGGTCCAATGGCGGCACCGGCTGATCCGATTGTGCCCCAAATACCCAGCGCAATGGCACGTTCGCGACTGTCTTCGAAGGTTCTGCGAATAATACCCAATACACAGGGCATAATCATGGCACCGCCTAATGCTAATAAAGCACGTGCGGCAATCAGCATAGAAGCCGTTTGGGAAAATGCCGCAAGGACTGAGGCAATTCCAAATATAACCAAGCCAATCAGCAGAATCTTACGATTGCCGACACGATCAGCCAAAGTTCCCATCGGAACTAAAAGTCCAGCCATAAGTAATGGATAAATATCAATAATCCATAAGACTTGGTTACTTGTGGCACTCAGCGATTGGGTTAATGAGGGAACCGCAACATGCAGTACAGTCATATCAATCACAATCGGCAGAAATGCAAGCACGACAGCGAGCAATATCCACCAGCGTTTCGGATCAAGATTGGTAGCTTTCATGATTAAACCTATATTGATGGTTTATTAAATCAATTCTGAAATAAAGATGTAAATGAAAGATTTGTTGTGGGCTAAACTCGTTAACCCACAGCTTTTATTCTCAGTTTTGATGCTTAATGTGCCGCTTTACGTTTCGAGAATTTCTCAACCATGCTCATGACGACAATAAAGAAAATCGGTACAAAAATAACAGCTAGAATTGTTGCGCTGATCATGCCGCCAAAGACGCCTGTACCAATCGCTTTTTGAGTTTCAGAACTAGCGCCACTGGCAATGACTAAAGGAATAACGCCACAGGTAAATGCCAAAGATGTCATTAGGATTGGACGTAAGCGCAATTTAGCGGCTGCAACGGTTGCCTCCACTAAACCCATTCCTTCTTCTCTTAGTGCTTTTGCAAACTCAACAATCAAAATAGCATTCTTTGCAGATAGACCAATAATCGTGATCATGCCGACCTTAAAGAAAATATCATTTGGCATACCACGTAACATTACTGCTAAAAAGGCGCCAATCAACCCTAGAGGGACAACTAGCATCACAGAGAATGGAATTGACCAGCTTTCATAAAGCGCTGCCAAGACAAGGAAAACGACTAACATCGACAACAGTAATAAAAACAAGGTTTGTGATTCCGACTGTTTTTCTTCTAGAGAAATCCCAGTCCACTCATAACCCACACCTTTCGGAAGTTGTTCAATCAAATTTTCCATCTCAGTCATGGCTTGTCCTGAAGATATACCTGCTGCTGGACTGCCAGAAATACTCAATGATGGACGACCGTTGTAACGATTGTATTGTTGTGGGGAATGTTGCCAAATTGGAGTAATTATTTCAGACATTGAAACCAATTTACCGCTTTGACTGTTCACCTTAATCTGAAGAATATCTTCAATACTCATGCGTGATTTGGCATCAAGTTGCACAATGACTTGCTGCATACGGTCATGATTTGGAAAATCATTGATATACATCGAACCCATTGAGGTTGAAATAATATCGGTCACATCACTGAAATTAACACCTAATGCCTGCAATTTATCTCTATCAATTTTAAGCTGTACAGAACTGCCATCTGGCAAACCTTCAGGATAGACCTCCGCCACGATTTTACTTTGTGCTGCTAATGCTAAAAGCTGATCTTGTGCTTCTCTTAAAGCAGGCATGCCAATATTGCCACGATCTAATAATCTCAGTGAAAAACCAGATGAGTTACCCAATTCATCAATTGCTGGTGGTAACACAGACATGGTTTGACCTTCTGAACTTTCAGCCATCGCTATATTGGCATTATTCACGACTTCTTGTGCCGTAATAGTACGCTCTTCGAATGGCAATAGATTGGTAAAATACATCGCTGTATTCTGACCAGATCCACTAAAACCAAAACCTAAGACCGCCATATTGTCTTTAATCCCCGTTTCTTGGTCTAAATAATTTTGAAACTCAGCAACGACTTTACGGGTACGTTCTTGAGTTGCATCCGCAGGAAGTTGAATCGAAGTCATAAACCACCCCTGATCTTCTTCTGGCATAAACGCAGTCGGAACGTGTTTAAAACTAAAAATCAGCACAATGACAATGCCTAAGAAACATAACATTGCGAGGGTTTTATGTTTAATTACTTTAAATAAACTGCGTTCATAGCGATTGTTCAGCTTCTCAAAACTGCGATCAAACGATGCAAAAACACCCTTTTTCTGATGGTCTTGATCAATCGGTTTTAACATCGTTGCACATAACGCAGGGGTTAATGTCAGTGCAAGGAAAGCTGAGAATAAAATTGAAACCGACATGGTAATGGTGAACTGACGATAGATAATCCCCACTGAGCCTGACGCCAATGCCATCGGCAAGAATACAGCGGCTAACACTAAGGTGATGCCAATAATCGGATTGGTAATTTCCTTCATGGCTTTAGATGTGGCTTCAACTGGAGATAAGCCTTCTGTCGCCATAATGCGTTCAACATTCTCAATGACCACAATCGCATCATCGACAATAATCCCGATCGCAAGCACCATACCGAACATGGTCAGCACATTAATCGAAAAACCAGCAAGCAGCATGACTGAGAATGTGCCAAGCAATGCAATCGGTGCAACAATCGCCGGAATTAAGGTGTATCGAACATTGTGTAAAAAGATAAACATGACAATAAAAACTAATGCCATAGCTTCAAGCAATGTCATGATTACTTTTTCAATCGAGATTTTTACAAAAGGTGCAGTGTCGTAAGGTATAGAGAATTTCATACCATCAGGCAGTGCTGAACCTAACTGTTCAATTTTCGCTTTAACACCTTCTGCAGTCTTGACAGCGTTGGCACCAGGACTCATTTGTATCGCCACAGCTGTAGAGGCTTTGCCATTTTCTAAAATCGCAAAGTTATACATCTGTGCCCCGATTTCGACACGAGCGACATCCGACAGTCGAACATTGGCGCCATTTTGTTGAGCACGTAAACTAATTTTCTTGAATTGCTCTACAGTTTCTAATTGACCTTGAGCAGTTAAAGGAATAGTAATTTGTTGCCCCGTCAAAGCAGGAACATCACCAATACGACCTGGTGATATCGGCAAGTTTTGGTTTTGGATGGCTGTATTCACATCTTGAATACTCAATCCATAAGAAACCAAACGATCTGGATCGACCCAAATCCGCATGGCTTTTTCAGCACCAAAATTTTGGACTTTACCAACACCGTCAACCCGCTTTAATTCTTCAATCACATAGCGAGTCATATAGTCACTGACATCAATTTCACTATATTTGCCATTCGGTGAACTTAAGCCCACCATCATTAAAAAACCAGACGACGCAGCATCGACCATCAGCCCTTGTTGTCGCACTGTTTGAGGTAAGCGTGACTCAATGGCTTTAATTTTGTTTTGCACATCAATTTGTGCAAGTTCTACATCTGTACCTGGTTTAAATGTTGCGGTGATTGTTGCTGTTCCAGAACTATCTGAACTTGAACTGTAATAAAGTAAGTTTTTGACACCTGACATTTCCCGCTCAATCAAGGTCACAACACTATCATTCAATGTTTTTGGCGTAGCACCTGGATAGATTGCCGTAATACTAATCTGTGGTGGCGCAACACTTGGGAATCGTGCAATAGGTAACTTGGGGATGCTTAGTACACCCAACAGAATAATAAATAAAGCAATCACCCATGCAAAAATAGGACGCCTAATGAAAAATTGGGACATTATTGCTGTCCTCCATTTTCCTTAATATTTGTAGGTTGCCACTGCTTAATTTTTAATTTTTGCTCAGGCTGTATACGATCAGCCCCTTCAACAATGACTTTCTCACCTGCTTGTAACCCTTGTTTGATCACATAGTTATTTTGATAACGTTGACCAAGCTGAACAGGCTTGCTTTGCGCTAAACCTTTTTGATTAACAATCGTAACATTGGCTTTACCACTAATATCATGTTGAATCGCTTGTTCTGGAACTAGGAGCGCATTTTCAACTTGAGCTCGGCTCATATTGACTCGAACATACATGCCTGGCAAAAGTTTTTGATTTTCATTATTGGCTAAAATACGGATTGTGACATCACCCGTATCAGGATCAACTTTAGTATCCGAAAATAGGATTTCACCTGTAACGTTATAAGGTTTACCCTGACTATTTAGGATTTCAACCGTATGTTTGGTATTTGACACGTCACCTTGCTGTAAAGCTTCCTGTAGTTTTTCATAATCACTAATTGATTGCTTTACATCAACATAGACTTTATTAATCTGTTGTATTACGGCCATTGCATTAGTATCACCTTGACCAACTAATGCACCCTCAGTCACTAAGATTTCACCAATCGTTCCCGAGATAGGGGCTGTAACAGTCGCATATTTAAGATTAAGTTGTTGTCTGCTTAACATGGCTTGCATTTGCGCCACATCGGCTTTTGCTTTTTGATAATCTGCTTCGGTATTGTTGTATTCCTGCTGACTAACCGCATTTACTTTTACTAATTCAGTGTAGCGTTTTAACAGCACCTGCAAACGTGTCACCTCAGCTTGTGCACGGTTTAAAGTGGCTTGATTGCTTTTTACATCTGCCTGAAATATTTCAGAATTCAATTTAAAAAGCGGTTGACCTGCTTGCACATAAGAGCCTTGCTTAAAAAGTACTTTATCAACAATTCCACCTACTTGCGGGCGAATTTCAGCAATACGGTAAGCGACAACACGGCCTGGAAGATTTTCAATTAAATTCATGGAATGCGGTAATACCGTGATGGTACTGACAACCGCTGGTGGCATTTCTGTTGGGGACTGTTCAGCATCTTTGGCTTGTGTACAGCCGATTAAAAGTACAGTTGTAATAAGTATTGAACCTATTAAATGATAATGTGTTGACATGCTTTTTCAGAGGGGGGGTTTTAGATACTACTATTTTGAAATAGCAGTGTTTATGAATTGCTGATGTTGTGTGGAGATTGTGTGGAGATTGTGTGGAGAGATTAAAAGATTTATTTTTTAATGACACGCTTAGAGATGGATCCGTAAATTTGAACAACTCCTATAAGTGATATTCTGCTCCTCAAATGATGTTATAAACATCAATATATGGAGTATTTTATGGCACGTAGACCAAGAAGAAATCATTCAAATGATTTT
>NZ_VOZT01000085.1:0-8415 GCF_013419625.1 Acinetobacter sp. YH12070
GTTCAAATGGCTATTCTACGTTTGATTGGTTTTGGAAAAAAAGAAGAATTTAAGAAAGTGCTAGCAATTTTAAGAAAGAAAAAGCCTGATAGGACAAGGATCCTATGAAATTTGTCGTGTACAGAGGCATTTTTTATAAATTTTTAGCAAATAGTCGATATTTAATTAAGTAAATTTCTTATATCTAGCAAATCTTTTTCAGCGCTTTTAAATCTAATAAAAGTAGCTTTGATTATTTATTGATCATTAGTCTACTTTTCTTCCTCAAAGCACATCATTTTTTTCTGTCATCACACCTATTCAAGCTTTATAGACATTTTTTTGCGTGCATTTTTATATTTCCAAGCATTTTTTAACGTTCAAATGCTAAATGTTGCATGACTTCCAAGATGACTTGTTGCTTTCCACGGAAATCCTCGGCAGAAAATAGCAGCTTGGCACGTCGAGGGAGTTGTTCTCGTACCAATGCAAATAGTTGGTACTGTGCTGCGATATCCAAATCATGTAATTGTTGCTGCGCCTCACAAAATAATGCTCGCTTATACTGTGTGGTTTGGTGATCAAATAAATATCTCAAGATTCGATCAATCTGTTCATCATGATTATCGGTATTGTAATACGCCATGTTGTTGCTCTTTTTTGATTTTTGACCATTGTTCCATAAGGCCTGTTTTTGCAAAAATCATTTTAATTACATGCTTAGTCATTTTTGCTGATAAAAATACAGCCTATTTTATTTGAATAATCACTATTAACGATCACAGTCATAAAAAGCCACTATTTTTGGGCTTTAGACGCATAGAGCGCAGGCTGCGTTTTATGTACACTCTTTTTATTTTTTAGGTGCAGGATGCCAACACAGTTTTTTCCACGCTTATTCTTACTATTAGGCGGATTAGGATTTTTGGCTTTTGGTGTCGTACTCTCTATACATTCAAATTTAGGGACATCCCCTATTTCCTCGGTGCCCTATAGCTTTAGCTATATCTTTCCTCTCACCGTCGGCACATTAACAGTATTAATGCATATCGTCATGATCCTGCTGCAAATGCTGATCTTAAAATCACGCTTTCAATGGATACAGTGGCTGCAATTACCCGTGGGAATTTTGTTTGGTGCATTTATTGACGGTTTAATGTGGCTGACCCAAGGCTGGAGCATAGAAAGTTACCCACTTCAACTCCTAGCTTGCTTGGCAAGTTGCCTGATTACTGCTTTAGGTGTGAGCTTAGTGGTCAAAGCCAGTCTAGTCCTCTTGGCCGCAGAAGGTCTCTATCAAGCCATTGCTGTTCGTTATCGCCTTGATTTTGGCAACTGTAAAACCTATGGCGACATCCTCTTGGTCAGTATTGCGGTTATCAGCAGTTGGCTGGTCTTACATCAAGTCATCGGAGTCCGTGAAGGCACCATTATTACCGCACTTTTAGTGGGAACATTAGTTAAGCGGATCTTACCTAAATTAAGCTTCATTCAATTTGGCCCTAAGCCCTAAAATAAAACTCAATGAACATCTATCTGAGTAAAGACATTTTAAAGCTCGATTGAATCGGGCTTTTTTCTGGAGCGATTAAAGTCTTTAATACAGAAATAAATGTGATTTTTGAAAGGAATAACTCAATTTTACAAATAAAAAAGGGAAAGATCTCTCCCAAAATCTTTCCCTTAGAATTGAATCTTTAGTCGATCCATCGTGTAGTTATTATAGTTATTTGTTAACTCACTAAAAAAAAGAGTCCCTTGGGGAAGAGACTTATAAAAAGTGGAGTTATCGTTATGTACCCTCTAGATGGTATATATCTCTCTAGATGAATAAATCTTATACATAAAATTCAAGAAATGCAACACATTTGGCAAAATTTAAGTGTTGTTTTTATAAGGTTTTTTTTGAATTTTCTTATTTATATTATTAATATATTAATTAGTAAAAAAAAGCAGGCCGAAGCCTGCTTTTAATTCAATAACTTAACTAAAAATTCAAGAATTTATTAGTCGGTAAAAGTTACTTTTGCGATCGCTTTTTTGCTCGCTTGGATGATCAAAGTTTTGTTTTCTGACACAGCATAACCTGCATCAACCACTTCCCAATCCACTTTCACCGCGCCACGACCAATTGCATCTTTTGCTTGAGCAGCATTTTTAGTCAAACCCGCTTCACGCAAAATAGAAGTAATGAAAATCTCACCACCAAATGCGCCACGAGAAATAGTCACTTCTGGTGTACCTTCTGGAAGTTCACCTTCAGTAATCAAGTTGCCTGCACCTTTGTGCGCATTTGCCGCAGCTTCTGCGCCATGGAAACGCTCAACCAATTCAAGTGCAAGAATTTTCTTCACTTCTTGTGGGTTACGACCTTCAGCCACTTCTTTGAGCAACTGTTGAATTTCTTCAATCGATTTAAAGCTCAACAAGTCAAAGTAACGTTCGATCAAATCATCTGGCATTGAAAGCACTTTTTGGTACATCGCACCCGGTGCATCAAATACAGCAATATAGTTACCCAAAGATTTAGACATTTTATTTACGCCGTCTAAACCTTCAAGAATTGGCACAGTAATGCACACTTGAGATTCTTGGTCATAACGGCTTTGTAATGTACGACCCATCAGCAAGTTAAAGGTTTGGTCTGTACCACCTAACTCTACATCCGCTTCTAGTGCAACTGAGTCATAACCTTGTACCAATGGATATAAAAATTCGTGAATCGCAATCGGTTGATGGCTGTTATAACGTTTAGTGAAGTCATCACGTTCCAACATACGTGCCACAGTTTGCTGTGAAGCTAACTGAATCAAGTCAGCAGCAGTTTTTTGACCAAACCACTCTGAGTTAAACACAACTTTAGTTTTCGCTGGATCAAGAATCTTAAATACTTGTTCTTGATAAGTTTTAGCATTTTCTAAAACTTTTTCACGAGACAACGGCGGACGCGTAGCGCTCTTACCCGTTGGGTCACCGATCATGGCTGTATAGTCACCAATCAGGAAGTAAACTTCATGACCTAAATCTTGGAAAACTTTTAATTTATTAATCAGAACCGTATGACCTAAATGTAAATCAGGTGCAGTCGGGTCAAAACCCGCTTTAATTTTTAATGGGCGATTCTGCTTTAATTTCTTAAGAAGATCTTCTTCAGAAATAATCTCATGTGTGCCTCGTTGGATGAGGGCAAGTTGTTCTTCAGCCGGCAGGAAATTTGACATCACAAAATCCAAATAGATCAGTTATACAATTTGTGCGATATACTAACACTTTTTCAGCACATTGCAGGCTTAAGAATCATCATGACAGCGATCTACATTGGGGTAATGACCGGCACAAGCATGGATGGTGTCGATATTGTTGCTGCTTCTTTTGATCCTTTAGAGATTCATGCGACACTCACACTTCCCTTTGACCTAGACCTTCGTGATGAACTGATGGCCCTCACCTTGCCTGATGATAACGAAATTGATCGTATGGGTAAGGCAGACGTTGCTTTAGCTCAAATGATCGGTCATGGCATTAATGAATTGATCGAGAAGAATCAGCTAGATCGTAGTCAAATCAAGGCGATTGGCTCACATGGACAAACCATCCGCCACCGTCCTGAACATGGTTTTACCCTGCAAATTGGCGACCCCAATATTATTACCGAACTCACTAAAATCCCTGTGATTTCAGACTTTCGCCGCCGCGATATGGCTGCGGGTGGTCAAGGCGCACCTTTAGTTCCTGCGTTCCATCAAGCGCTTTTCCAACATGACACCATTCACCGTGTGATTTTAAATTTGGGTGGCATTGCCAATGTCAGCATGTTACCTGCGGGTAAACCTGAAGATGTCTATGGCTTTGATACAGGCCCTGCCAACATTTTAATGGATGCTTGGTGCGAACGTTATACTGGTCAGCCGTATGATGAAAATGGCAACTGGGCGGCTTATGGTCAGCCTATTCGCAGCCTGCTCGACCGCTTACAAGCGCATGAGTTTTTCTCTAAGGAACCGCCAAAAAGTACAGGTCGTGAAGACTTCAATCTAGAATGGTTAGATGAACAGATTCTCGATTGGCGTGGAGATCTCGAATATGACGAACTCGAAGATACGCCAGAAAACATTCAAGCAACCTTAATGAAACTCACCACACGTGCCATTAAAAAAGCCATTTACCGTTCTGATATGGATACCGGTGAAGTCTATGTCTGTGGTGGTGGTGCATATAATTCACACCTTTTAGAACAACTGCGCTGGCGTCTACGTAAACATGAATGGACGGTGCAAAGTACCGCAGATTTAGGCTTAAGCCCAACATGGGTGGAAGCGACGGCCTTTGCTTGGTTGGCGATGCGCTTTGTCAATCAGCTTAGTGCAAATTTACCAAGTGTGACGGGTGCTGCTGGCTATCGTATCTTAGGTACAATCACTGCGGTTTAAGAGTCAAAAACATATAAAAAAGGTCTGCAATTGCAGACCTTTTTTATATAGACAAGCTTTTATATATATTGACTACTATATAAAAAGCATAGCTCAAACTTAATTCATCATTGCCTTGGCATGTTCATTACGGAAAGCCCGTAAAATCTGCTGTCCCGCCCGACCTGTTGGGCTTAAACCCAGTCGATTTTGCTCTTGTCGTATGGCTTGACGGGTTTTATCTCCAATTAATCCATCCACTTTACCAATGTCATAGCCACGGTTAAGTAAAAATTGTTGAATCTCACGTCGTTCCGCACGTGAAGTCCCAGGATCATCGGTTGGCCATGTCGTACTAAAGCCGCCCTTGCCTTGCAAGCGATCGGATAAATGCGCAATCGCTAATGCATAACTCTCTGCCGCATTGTAGCTGTAGATTGCATCGAAATTTTTAAACACCAAGAATACAGGCCCACTTGGCCCAGCCGGTGCCATTAATCCAGCTTGGCTCGATCCAGAAAGGTTACCTTGAATTAACGGCGTGCCATCGGCACGCTGCAAACCACGATTCATCCAGCTATCTAATGACTTTTTATTACGGCGACTTTCACCACTGATCGACATTCCTTCGGGAATTTTTACTTCAAAGCCCCACGGCTGACCAGTTTGCCAACCACGCTTTTTCAGGAAGTTGGCTGTAGATGCCAAAGCATCCGTGGTGCTCGATACCAAATCACGGCGGCCATCACCATCAAAATCGACGGCCAGTTCTTCATAAGTGCTCGGCATAAATTGGGTATGACCAAATGCACCTGCCCACGAACCTTTCAATTGTGATTCATTTAAATCACCACGCTGCAAAATCCGCATGGCTGCAAAAAACTCGCCACGGAAATAGCTTTGACGGCGTCCTTCACAACTTAAAGTGCCCAATGACTGCAATAAAGGATAGCTACCCGCAATATCACCAAAATTACTCTCCACACCCCAAACCGCAACCACGGTTTCAGCAGGTACACCATAAGCCGCTGCGACACGGTTTAAAACATCACGATGCTGCGCCAATTTCTGCCGACCCAGTTGTACACGCTCTTCATCCACCAGTCCTGACAAATAGTCCCAAATCGGTGTTGAAAACTCAGGCTGATAGTTGAGCTTTTCAATCACAGAATAATCAGGTGTTAAATTTTGTGTATAACGATCATAAGTGGACGTATTCACACCAGCATTAATCGCTTGCGAGCGCAAATTGGCTAAACAGCCTTGAAAGTTATTTTGTGGTGAAATGCTGCTTGTTGCAGGCATGCTCGACGCATTGACAGACTGACCATTAATAATCAACTCGGCATTTGCCTGAGTTATTGCCAATAAAGCAGTCCCGAAAACAAATCCTAAGTGATGCTTCATACCCTTGATCTTTTTTTGAATTTAAATTGTTGCTTTAACAATAGCAGCTCAAAGCAAAAGTTAAAGGTTCAAAACGTAAATTTAAATTCATAATCTCTACTTATTTAAATTCATTTTTGAAATTTGAATTCAAAAGCAGTTATCCACAACCCAGTTTTAAATTCACTACAAACCAAACAACGGTTTAAATTTAAATTTAAATTTAAAACTTTTAAATTTAAAAATAAATCGCATGTAGAAAAAGTTATCCACAAATTCAAAATAGCGTAACAATTCATCTTTATTGTTAATAATCAAAATATTATAGCTTTTAAAAGCACTTTCTACAGATCCAATAATTCTGATCAACTTTTAAATTTAAACACAGCGAAATGAATTCATTTTTTGAAATTTAAATTCATAAACTTTGAATTCATTGTTTTTGGCATAGGATTTTTTGAATTCAAATTCATAGTTTAAATTTAAAAACACAGTTTGAATTCAAAACGCATTAGTTATTTTTGATTTTGATTCACATACATCGCAGACTATTGATACACAAAAAACCATACGAAGATTAGCGCAGAATATTTATAAACGAACGAACACTTTATGATCAATAGTTTCTTGTCGTTTCACCGATAAGCGGTGTGATTTTGCAAAGAGGCGCAATGATGCCCGAACTACAGCGATAAAAAAAGCGGCCATGTGCATGACCGCTTTTTTATCATTCAAACTCAGGTTTAAATGGTCATATCTTCGCTAAGTGCCAGTGGATTCGGCAAAATTTTCGCCAAAGCACGACATAAAGCTGTTAATTCAGCAGTATCATTCGGCATTAAAGTGATGTGACCGATTTTGCGGCCTTCACGCTCTGTTTTGTTATACAGATGCAAATGCGCGCCATTCAGTGCCAATACATCTTCAGATTTCGGATGTTGGCCAATGATGTTTACCATGACCGTTGGACGAACAACTTCAGTCGAACCCAAAGGCAAACCTGCTACAGCACGAATGTGGTTTTCAAACTGTGAACACACTGCACCTTCAATCGACCAATGCCCCGAGTTATGCACACGTGGCGCCATTTCATTGGCATATAAGCCTTTATCGGTCACAAACAGTTCTAGCGTCAAAACACCGACATAATTCAAATGATTGAGCAGGCGAGTAATGTAGTCTTGCGCAACTGGTTGTAAGTCTGCGCTGTTTGGCGCAGGCACAATCGAATGCGACAAAATGCCGTTGTGGTGGTGGTTTTCCGCCAATGGCCATGTTTTCACATCACCGTCTTGACCACGCACCGCAATGATTGAGACTTCACGTGAGAAGGTTACAAAGCTTTCCGCAATCAATTCACCAGCAGGGCCCAGTTCAGCCCATGCTTGATCCATTTGCTCAGCGCTACGTAGCACAAATTGACCTTTACCGTCATAACCGCCACGCGATGTTTTCAGTACGATGGGTAAACCCAGTTCAGCAACAGCGGCTTCTAAACTCTCTAAAGACGTCACGGCCTTATAGGGTGCAACTGGAATAGCCAACTCATCAAACAAGGCTTTTTCAGACAAACGATGCTGTGCAATCGCTAAAGCTTGGCGCGGTGGGTGCAATGCTTTGTTTTTGGTCAATACATCAACATCTGCCAGCGGGGTATTTTCAAACTCTAAGCTGAAAACATCTGCGCTCTGAATGAAATCTTGCAAGCCATTTTCAGCTTGGGTCGAAATCACTGGACCTAGGGCTGCAGAAGGGCAGTCGGTACTCGCTTCAAAGAAGGTGCATTGAATGTTTAAAGGTAATGCCGCTTGCGCCATCATACGACCCAACTGGCCACCACCAAAAATACCAATGGTTTTATCCATGAGAAATGCCCCTTAATTAAGCTTGACCCGGAATATTTTTACTCGCCACTTTATCGGTTTGCGCAGCACGGAAATCTGCAACATTTTTTGCGATTTCAGGCCGTGTTAAACCTAAAATTTGTGCAGCCATGATCGCCGCATTGGTTGCACCCGCTGGGCCAATGGCCAAAGTACCGACAGCAATCCCTGCAGGCATTTGTACAATTGAAAGCAGTGAATCAACACCATTTAGAATCGATGATTTTACCGGTACGCCGAGTACAGGCAAATCAGTCTTGGCTGCACACATGCCTGGCAAATGTGCTGCGCCGCCAGCACCGGCAATAATTACTTGAATACCACGATCACGTGCGGTTTCGGCATATTCGAATAATCGATCTGGAGTTCGGTGTGCAGATACTACTTCCGCTTCAAATGAGACGCCAAGCTGTTTGAGCATATTGGCAGTGTTTTCTAGCGTTGCCCAATCCGATTGAGAACCCATGATAATTCCAACGAGAGGAGTGTCTTGTGAAGCGGCCGCATTCATTGCAATGTTTCCAGAGATTAAAGTAAGAGAGAGTAAATCTCGACTAGAGCCAAGCTTTAATAAGAGCCCCGTATTATAGACTGAAAATTCATCTCATTGACATCCTCACCCCCTTAAAAAAGGGTGATTCCTACAGCTAGACGCTTATGCCCAAGCGCAAGAATGTTTAGAGCTGAGTTTATATCTCGATCATGAGCTGTACCACAGCTCATGCACTCCCATTCTCTTATTCCAAGATCTGTCTTAC
>NZ_VOZT01000086.1:0-8295 GCF_013419625.1 Acinetobacter sp. YH12070
TTTAGTTCATGCCATTTGTAGTTTTTTAAAGTCTGAAAGCCTTGCTATATGTGGTCTGGAAGGGTGTCTAAAAGTATTTAAAAGCTTTTTAAAAGAATAAAAGAGAATTAAAGGAAAAATCAAAGGCTATGGCACTCGCTTCGCTCGTGTCGTTTCAAAAGCAAAACCAAGAGCAAAAAGATTGATAATGCATTCGCTATGCTCATGCTTTTTTAAGATCAAAAGCCCCAAAGTTCGCACCCATTCGGGATGCTCTGTACTTACCGTTTTAGATTAAAAGGGAGTTTGTAATCAGGGAAAAGGCGTTGCTGAAATTTTTATGATGCTCAATCGCTCGTAGACACTCGCTTGGTTTAAACCTGTGAGGTTCAAAAAGAAAAAAACAAAGCGAACGGAGTGTGAGTGACATAAAGATAAATCGCTCATTCCCCCTCTGATTACTGTTTTGCTGAATTAGATTAAAAATCTAATTCAAAATCATTTTTAGGTTTTGGTTTATGCTCAGGTTCATAAGTTTGTTGAGAAGTATTCTGTCTAGGCAATGGATTTTTAATTTCGTAAATATCACTTTTAATAGTCTCAAAACTCTTTAAACACGCTTGATATGATTCTCTTTGCTGTTTCAAATGGTCGTTTTGAGGCTCTAAAATCTTCTCACATTTCAGATATTTCAGCATTTGATTGTCATTTTTGATCATTTTCTCAAATTTATCGTATTCCCATTCGTGGATATTTGAACGTGCACGGCTAATGTACGTTTCTAAATTTTTAGATTTTTTCTTTATGTAATCAATCAATTGTAGTGGGTTTTTATTGTTATAGGCCTCCTGTTGCTTGTCGCATAGTTCTTTGTGATAACCAACGTAATCGGGGTAATAACCGTCACTTCGCAAGTAACTGAAATTCGTAGCCGGTTTTGGCTTGAGTCGAATTTCCGCTACTGTGGTTTCTAGTCGTTCAAGTTGTTGATTAACGCTATTAATCTTTCTACAGTTTCCCCAAGCGTATTGATCTGCTTGCTTTGCGTCTCCAAATCTTCGTAAAAGTTGTTGGGTACTTTCAATTGCAAGATTTTCGAGAGTGCTTTCTCGATGTCCGCCTGCTGTGTGCCAATTGTCATTTGAATGGGTCTTAATTCTATCTTCACCAAGTCGCTGACAATGCTGTTTAAATCCAGTTGATTTAATGCTCTCGCTAATTGCGTTTGTAATTGGGTCTTCAAGTTTTCTTGAAATGCTTGCTGTAACTGCTCCGAAAAGTTGCCCTGCTCTAGCTTTGAAAGCTCTGCTTTCAGTGTCAAAATTAAGGCTTGCTGTGCTTCTTTCTCTGTATTCAGATTGCTGATTTTGCTCTTTAGACTCAGCTCGACTTCGCTGTAGTCGCTCAAAATGGTCTTTAATGAATCGATTTGTTGACTCAAAACCTTGTTTTGCTCGGCTAACAAGTTGTTTTGTTGCATCAATAAGCTGTTTTGCTCTGTCAAAAATTGGTCGATTTCGGTCTGCATGATCTAGTTCCGTATTTGTTTCAAGTAGTTGATCTGGTTTGTAATCACTTGTGAATTCTGTTGAATCATTTGCTCTTGTGCTTTGATTGTTTTTAAATTTGTATTGGCTTGATAGCCTAGATATAAAATTATTAAAAGAATCAGCAGTCCAAAAGCTATCATCCCCCATAGGATGTGTGTTGCTCTCTGGTTGCCCAATTTTTCCGTCAAAAGGCTCTGCAACTGACTCTCTATTGTCTCTCTCTGCCCCTCTATCGCTTGCTGTACTTGGTGTTGAATGCTGTTCTGCAGGAGCTTTTCGTCGATTCTGAGGCTCTGCAACTGCTTGTTGACTTGAGCCTGTAGAGCGTGAATTGAGGTTGAAAACGAATCTATGCTCGATTTCACTTTTGATATTTCCGATAGGTCTATATTCGCTAACTGCGTTTGCAGTGCGTCTATTTGCTCCGTATAGCTCGCTGTTAGCGATTTTATGGCTTTGGGTGATAGATTCCCTATTTCGGTCAAAATCGCTCTGAGATGCGATTTTATGGCCGATGTTGTCTGCTGTACTTCGTTTAAAAGTATAGTGCTGTTGGTGATAGGTCTCTCGCTTTGCTCGATAGTCATCTCGAACGTTTTCAGCGTTTCGGAGAGCTGTTGCAAGCTCTGCTGTAGTTGGTCGGCTTTCTGCTGCTGCTCTGAGATGCTCTGAATAAGCGTTAATTTCGAATTGTTCATGATAAAAGTCGCCTCTAAGTCGATGTCTTTTGCCACTTTTCAAAGTGGCAGTTAAGTATTCTTTACTTTGTTTGACCGATGCGATTCCTTCCAGTTGCTCAATACACTGGACAATATCTGCTCTGTTTTTTACTGTCAGAGTCCTTAAAAATGTTTGTACGTAGTTATCAACGAGCTTGCCAAACTGCTTTTTTGTAAGCGCCTCAAGATCTTGACCTGTAAAAATATTTTTAGCTTGAGCGTTGAGTTTTGCGACATAGTTTGGCTCTTGTGTCGTTTTCATCAAAAGCAGATCATCGGGGCGTGACCACTGGTACTTTGTGTTGAAGTAATCACGTAAAGAATCAAAATGCTTTTCATGGCCGGGTGGGGCAATATTGAGTGATTTACCGCTTTGAATATCTAGGCGTGGTGCTAGAACGTGGATATGCTTCGAGCCGTCATCGTCTGTGTGAAGCACGGCAAAAAGGTGGTACTGTGAGGGATCTAGTCCCGAAAAAGCATGCTTTTCAAACTCGTCTAAGACTTCTTTTATTTGTTCATCTGTCGGACTGTCTTCTTTTGACCATGCGATCACGCCACTGGTGTACTTCCACAAATGTGGACTTGAGTCACAGATGGCGTTAAATGTAGTCGCATCACCACGCAAAACATCAACACCTGCCCGAACATTGCCAAGATGATCGAACTTATCTAAAACATACGCTGAAGCGTGTGCGGCCGATCCTTTACCGTGATTTAAAAATTTAATATGCACTTTCATCCTCCTCAGCAAGCTGTATCGAAGACAATTGCTTTTTAAGCCTTTCAGGGCTTTGTCTGCTGATTTTCGGAAGTGCAGGAAATACTTGTTCTAACTCGGTTTGAATGCCTTTTAAAACTGAAAAAATGCTGAAAATATCTAACTTGCGTTGCTCTTGCGGATCAGCATTTTTGATGATGTTCAATGCTCGTGCAATTTGGTTTAAGTTGTTCCCGATTTTGGATAGCTCAAGCAGTAAAGCAGGATCTGTTTTTTGATAGCGTTTAACCACTTCAATCACTGTTTTAACTTTGAGTCTAGGCTTCCTTTCATATTCTTCTGGTCGTCTTACGGTTACAGCATCTTGCATGATTTCCCTTTGAATTAAAGAGAGAATGAAGTCTGTAAAATTCGTGTTCTCTTTTTCGAGGTGCTGCTCAAGTTGTTCTAGCTGTAACTCTGTGAGTCTGAAAATTTTAGTTTTATTTCGCATATACACATCCCACTAACAGGCTTTTGGTTTTGCTTTTAAGTCAACTTTGTTGACTTGCCCATCTTGATGGGCTTGGGGTCTTAGGGGTTTCCCCTAACAAGTCCCTGTATATCAAAATTCGAAGAATTTTGTATATACAGGTAGGCTTGCTTATCTTATTTAGTCATCTAATAGTATTCTACTATATCGTGAAAGATTTATATAAAAAGATCAAAAAAAGGGTTTATCAGCTAATAATACCTAAATTTGTATATGAGTTTTTATGTTGAAATTATGATGGAAATGGGGACTGGCTCATTTACATAACTTTTAAAGGGGAGAAGCAATCCAATAGCCGTAGGTAGAACAAACTTCAGGAATAAAGCGAGTAACAGATTTTGGTATTACTGATGACGGCCCTCCACTAAGGATAATTTCATTACCTATAAAAACTTTATGATTATTAAATTTATTGGTGATGCTAATCCTACCGTCCTTTGTATATTCTAACTCATGATTATTAGCCCAAATAATAAATGAACCGGTATCACTACCAAGCCGAATACAACCATAAGGATCTACATGCAATTTCCCACCAGTAATGGTTACTCTTGAACCAGAATTAGCATGTTTAATAAAAATGATAGGTTTTACTGACTCTATGGAGTTAGATACGGGTTGGGACTTCGCTATACAACCAGTAAGCAATGTAATAATTATAAAAATTTGAGCTAAATTTTTTATTCTCATATTGAACTCTTTGAAGGCCATGCAATGCTTAGCTTCTTTTCAAACTTTCTTATCGTGCAACTAGCGTAAAGTAGCTCGATGCTTTGAAACATGGCTAAAGCCATATTTCAAAGCATCGAGCTAAAATTAGCCAAAAATCTCTGAATGGCTATCTAACTGGTGTAACTCTAAAATGTCATCCCCTACGAGCCTGTAAATCAAGACTAAATCAGGTTTAACGTGACAATCTCGACAATTCTTAAACTCAGCACCACCTTTTAATGGGTGATCTAGGTATTTTTCAGGCAATGGACTATTAGCAACTAAACAGTCCAGTACCTCAGCCCATTCAGCCGTAACTAAATCTAAGTAACGTCTTTTAATATTTCGTTTAAATGAGTTGGTTACGATGATCTTTCGTTTAGCCATGAGCTTCATCCGACATGGCTTTGATTGCTTCTTCTACTGTTTCGTACTCGGTGTACTCCCCATTTTCAATCTCTTTAAGAGATTGAAGCAACTTTGCTACTGCTGTTGGGGTCAGAGTTGGTTCTTTCGCATAGTCAAAAGCTAATGGAACAGTTCTTGTTTTCACCACCTGATTTAAAAAAAGTTTAAATGCTTGTGGCATTGTTAAACCATATTCTTCAAAAATATGATTTGCATTATCCCTCAAGTCTTCTTCTAAACGCATATTAAAATTGACTGCGGACATGGTTAATTCCTCTAAAAACCAATAATGTAAAGACAATATAAGGCATTATCTTTACATTTTCATTACTTTTGATGTAATAAATGGTTTCTAATCGCTAAATTTCGTATAATCGCCATTATGTTAAATAACTTTTAGAAGCTTTAGTACAAGCTTGACAGATTGTCTTATCATTATAAAATAACCTTATTCAAATCATCCTCCCAAGAGTAACGCCAATGAAGTAAGTCATTTTCTCATCATTATTTTTAAACTTTTGATGTGCAAAATAGATTCTACTTGTGGCTATATATTCTTGGTCTCTACTTTATATCCTAAATAATATATTGTTTTTTATAAGTTAATCTTCACTATTTTGCATATCCTCTACATGAGGAATTTTTTATGCAACATGCATGTATTGCTTCAAACTTAAATTTAGAATTTTCTACACAGAAAATGTTTGATCAGCTAAACATTACGCTTTTATCAGGACAGGTTTCTGCATTAATTGGACGTAATGGTTTAGGTAAATCCCTATTGTTCAGAATATTAGATCAAAGCCAAGCTTTAGATATTCATTATAGTGGTCAAGTTTCATGGAATATCCAACATGATTATTTGGCACAATTAGAACGCCTTAATGCTGAAAATATTGCACAAGCATTAGAGGTAGATCATTTACATCATGCTTTTCGGCGTATAGAGAACAATACAGCTAGTTTTGATGATTATGAGTTAGTTGAAAATACCTGGGATTTACCACAAAAATGGCAAAATATACTTGAAAATGCTGACTTACCTACGGATTTGAACTTTCCAACAGAAAAACTGAGTGAAGGACAAAAAACAAAGCTGGCTTTATGTCGTTTGTTTTTAAAAAAGGATCACTATCTACTTTTAGATGAACCAAGCAACCATTTAGACTCAACATCTAGACAATGGTTAATTGAGAGTATTTTGGCACACCCTAGTGGTGTATGCCTGATTAGTCATGATCGCCAATTACTCAATCAAGTCCAACATATTTATGCTTTAACTGAATTAGGCTTACAACACTACAAAGGTAATTATGAGCATTACATTCAACAGCATCAGCTACACATGGATGCATTAACTCAGTCTATTAATAATGAGAAAAAAGAATTAAAGCAGTTAAAACAACGGCAACATGATAGCTTAATGAAAGCGAATAAACGTCAATCTAAAGGCAATGAACTTCGTGATTCTAATTCTCAAGCAAAGATTTTTCTAGATTTCAAAAAGGAAAATGCTGGACAAAGCTTAGGTAAGCTACGTGCCCAACAAACTCGACAAACTGATGATTTGAAAAATAGTCTGATTAATAGGCAGACCATTGTAGAAAAAATCAAAGCTCAGAAGTTTGAATTCCACTTACAGAGTACGAAGCAAGGAGAGATTTTAAGAATTCATGATTTAAAGCTACCCCATACAGCAACAAATAAAATTAATTTTGCATTGAAAGCTGGCGAAAAAATCCATCTTAAAGGTGCTAATGGAATTGGTAAATCAACCTTATTGAAATTGATTTCTACCCATCAACGTGATGATATTTTCTTTAGTGGAACATGTTTGTATTTAGATCAAAACTTTAGTTTATTAAATAATGATTTATCCGTAATCGAAAACCTTGCACTTTATAACTCCAATCTTACTGAAGTTGAGTGGAGAAATTTGTTAGGTCAGTTACGTATTCGTCGTGAAAAAGCTTTATTAAAACTATCAGAACTGAGTGGTGGTGAAAAATTGAAAGTCGCATTATTAGCAATGAGTCACTATCCTGATGGTATTGATTTATTATTGCTTGATGAACCAGAAAATCATTTAGATATTGAGTCTAGAGAGCTTCTATCGCAGGCTATTAGCCAATATCAGGGCGCTGTAATTTTAGTTTCACATGATCATTTTTTTGTTGAACAGTGTGAAATATCTGAAGAGTATTTAATTGAGTAAAATGACATTTTCAAATATATAGATTTATTAGTTCTACTAAAATTAACATAATACACCTTATACGAAATGCTTCTTTTTATTTCATATAAATCATAGTTTTATCGTATAGCAAAAAGCCCAACCCTCTCCGATTGGGCTTTTTTAATGATTGTTCACGTTCCACGCTTAGTATTTAAGCAATGTTTCACGGGATTTGTTAGCTCATATGGATAATCTGATTTTATGGTTTGAAATCCGTTTTTTGATGTAGAGCCTTCAAAATTCGTTTAGCCGTTTCTTCCCTTACACTTTTTGGATCTCGTAAAATCCCACTAATCCAAATCGCAAAAGTAGGATAGTCAGGAAAATTACTTAGATCAGAAAGTTCAGAAAGTTTAGATAGAATAGTGCTGTATTTATTAATTTGGGGATCTGACATATTACAAAATAGCTCTACTGTCTTTGTCTCTCTCTCGGGTGCTATGAGTTTTGGCTTAGGCTTCTCTTTCACAATAAACTTGAAACCAACCACAGACCGTCCTTGTTTAACGTTTTCATAAGTGAGTTCAATGTCTGTATTAGCTGTAATTTCATCTAATGAAGGCTTAATTACACGGTCTTTTAAATTACATAGCTTGTCGTAGGACTTTGGCAAACCTAACTCAGTTTTTATATGCTCTAAGGACATTTCAAATTGTCCCATAGCTTGATATTTTTTTGCTAAATGATATAGGTCGAACGAGTAGTCTTTTTTCAGACTGAGTACGATGTCTTTCTTGTACTTAGTGTATGGATTTAATTTGTCGAACTCTTTGAGCATCAAAAGAACTTCCTCTGGGAAGCATATGGATATTGAACCATTCTCATATATTGCTCTAATGACCCAGTTACAGTAGGTTTTTTTCTTATTATCACCATAGGAAAAATAACGTCTTAACAGGTTTTTACTCGCTTCTTCCATTTGCGAATACGCTGAGTTGGTTTTTATACCGCATTCTTTTGCAAAGCTCTCTGATGTTATGGTGATTGCATCTTTTTCAGTTGCATCAATTATCCGAGCTATAGGACTAGCAAGAATTAATAAGCGTTTTTCATCAATACTCATGCTTTTAAAGCACTCTTGAATCGTATTCTGCATAACAACCCAAGATACAGGGTATGTTTTTTTATAATCCATGAAACTACATTCCGCAAGAAGTAGTTTTTTATATCATATTGATTTATTTTTGCACACGATTTTTGTAGTTTTTAACATAAAACTACATTAAATATAGTGTAGTTTAGTTCATGCCATTTGTAGTTTCTAATCATGCCATTTGTAGTTTCTAATGTGCCAAAATCATGCCATTTGTAGTTTAGTTCATGCCATTTGTAGTTTTTTAAAGTCTGAAAGCCTTGCTATATGTGGTCTGGAAGGGTGTCTAAAAGTATTTAAAAGCTTTTTAAAAGAATAAAAGAGAATTAAAGGAAAAATCAAAGGC
>NZ_VOZT01000087.1:0-7458 GCF_013419625.1 Acinetobacter sp. YH12070
TTTCATTGATTTCATTGATTTCATTGATTTCATTGATTTCATTGATTTCATTGATTTCATTGATTTCATTGATTTCATTGATTTCATTGATTTCATTGATTTCATTGATTTCATTGATTTCATTGATTTCATTGATTTTGAACCTATTCCCATTCCACTTAGGTTTCAATTCTTTTATCAAACTATCTTCCAAACCAGCAGCTAGATTAAGCTTAAACCCTCCATATTTCATTAATCCAACATCTTCAAATAACCAAATTTCAATGACCTTGCCCATGCTAATCAATCTAGTTAATTCAAAATTATTTCGAATATTTGTAGTTTGGGTACGACCTGGCTTTAGATAACCTTTAAACCTATTATCTAAATTTTGTGTAGTTTTACCAATATAGAGCAATTCATTATTCTCTATAAACGCATACAGTATATTTTCTACACCAGATGAATAATTTAACTTATAAATTAATTCCTTACTGCTCCCAATATTCCAGAACCCCACATTTTTAAAACCAACATCAATAAGTTTTTGCCTAATATTCATACAACCCTTTTGATTTTATATTGTTTATTTACAATAGATTACCACGAAATAATATTTGTTTTTTTGATTAAAACATAAGCACTTTTTAAATTATATATTCATTTCCTAATAAAAAAACCCGCCTTGCGGCGGGTCTTTTTTAAATCAATTCAATCTATTATAGACGAACCAACTCAACAATTTTCTCAGCAACTTCTTCAGCAGTCTCGAATGCATAAGTCACATCAGTACCTTCAGCACTATCTGTAATCACAACCACACCTGTTTCACGTACAAGTGCAACTTGCTCTACAGTTAAACCAGCTTTCGCAATCGCAACTACACCTTGCTGAATCAACAAACTTTCGATCGCTTGCGCATTTTCAAGTGCTTTCGCAGTTACAGTTACAGCAGCAGGTTTTTGACCTAAACGTGCAGCACGCGCTTCAGCAGTTACAGGCTCGTTGTGTGCAGTCCATTCAACCGCAGACTCAACCATACCCGCACCAACAGTCACGTTGCTTAAACGGTCAATAAATATAAATGAACCTGTGTAACGGCTGTCTTTATAACGGTCAAATACCACTGGCGCATCAAACTCAATCGTTACATCTGCAATCGCATTCAGTTCAAGCTGTTCAACTTCCGTTTTTTCCAATGTGTTTACATTGGTACGGTAGTTGATTTTCGCAACTTTCGCAGGAATGGTTTGTGTACCAAACTTCACGTTATACAGTTTACCAACCACTAAAGGCGCATCTGTCATCCATACCACAGAGGCACGTGCAGAACGTGAAATTAATGGCTGTTCGCCTGCTTTAACTAAAACGTTACCACGTGAAATATCAATTTCATCATTTAGCGTAAGTGTTACCGCTTGACCTGCAACAGCATGGTCTAAGTTACCGTCAAAAGTCACGATTTCTTTAACAGTCGAAGACTTACCAGATGGTAATGCAGTAATGGTATCGCCAACTTTCACTTCACCAAGTGCAATCGTACCGCAGAAGCCACGGAAATCGAGGTTCGGACGGTTGACATATTGAACTGGGAAACGGAATTCGTGCTTGCTCGTATCATGCGAAATTTCAACAGTTTCCAAAGTCTCCATTAAAGTCTGACCTTGGTACCACGGTGTATTTGGCGATTTGTTTACAACGTTATCACCATTCAACGCAGAAATAGGCGTGAAGATAATGTTCGCAGGTTTACGGTCGCCCAATTGGTTTACGAACTCATTGTACTCTGCTTGAATTTCATTGAAGCGCGCTTCAGAGAATTCAACCAAGTCCATTTTGTTCACTGCAACCACGATATTACGAATACCCAAAAGACTCGCAATAAATGAGTGACGACGAGTCTGGGTTTGAACGCCATAACGCGCATCAATCAAGATGATCGCTAAATCGGCAGTCGACGCACCAGTTGCCATGTTACGTGTGTACTGCTCATGCCCCGGGGTGTCAGCAATGATGAACTTACGTTTTTCAGTAGAGAAATAACGGTAAGCCACGTCAATGGTAATACCCTGCTCACGTTCCGCTTGCAGACCATCTACAAGTAAAGCCAAGTCAGGTGCATCACCCGTAGTACCGACTTTTTTAGAGTCACGAGTCACGGCTTGCAATTGATCTTCATAAATCAATTTTGAATCGTAAAGCAAACGGCCGATTAAAGTCGATTTACCGTCATCAACGTTACCGCAAGTGAGGAAACGTAGAAGGTCTTTATTTTCGTGTTGTTTTAAATACGCCAAGATGTCTTGGCTAATTAAATCTGATTGATGAGACATTGCTCAAAGCTCCACATATTCTTTTGAAATCGGTTTCTGAATCTTTTTAATCCCTCTAAATCTCCCTTTAAGAAAGGGAGACTTTGCTCCGTTATTTCTCGGGAGTTCCCCCTCTTTAGTAAAGAGGGGGTTAGGGGGAGATTATGAGATTCTTAGAAGTAACCTTCCTGCTTTTTCTTTTCCATCGAACCTGCTTCGTCATGGTCGATCATACGGCCTTGACGTTCAGATGTGGTGGCTAAAAGCATCTCTTGGATAATTTCCGGTAAAGTTGTTGCAGTTGATTCAACCGCACCTGTAAGTGGGTAACAACCTAAAGTACGGAAACGCACCGATTTCATTTGTGGCACTTCACCTTCGTTCAAACGCATACGCTCATCATCAACCATGATCAGTGTACCGTTACGCTCAACCACTGGACGTTCAGCAGCCAAGTACAAAGGAACCAATTTAATATTTTCGAGGTAGATGTATTGCCAAATATCCAACTCAGTCCAGTTAGACAATGGGAACACACGAATACTTTCGCCTTTGTTCACTTTACCGTTGTAAAGATTCCAAAGTTCAGGACGTTGGTTTTTAGGGTCCCAACGGTGTTTGGTATCACGGAATGAGTAAACACGCTCTTTGGCACGAGATTTCTCTTCGTCACGGCGCGCACCACCGAAAGCCGCATCAAACTGATATTTATCAAGTGCTTGTTTTAAGCCTTGAGTTTTCATGATATCAGTATATTTTGAGCTCCCGTAATCGAACGGATTCACGCCTGCATCTTTACCTTCTTTGTTTTGATGCACGATCAAATCAAAGCCATGCTCTTTTGCCATGTTGTCACGGAAAGTAATCATGTCTTTAAATTTCCAACCCGTGTCTACATGCAGTAGTGGGAATGGAAGTTTGGCAGGATAGAATGCTTTTAAAGCAAGATGCAGCATGACCGCTGAATCTTTACCGATTGAATACAGCATGACTGGGTTTTCGAACTCAGCAGCAACTTCACGGATGATATGAATACTCTCAGCTTCAAGCTGTTTAAGATGAGTAAGTCTTTCCTCATTTAATGACATGGACAACACCAGCTTAGAATATGTGTACTTATTACACTTTTAAAGATATATATACATTATAGTGATTAAGCTTTCATAACGATTGCTTGTTTTGTGATATTGATATTCTTATTCGTCATATACAAATTGTCTGATACTGCTTATCAATTTTAATTAATTTAATACGATAGGCTTATCAATTTCATTATTATTCTAGTCCGAGATCCGTAAGTCTACGCAATTTTTTATCAATTAACTAATCGCTAAATCCTCTAAACAATCGGTATTCAAACTCGCTCAAACTACCTAAAGTAGCTATATCGCTCTCCAATAGTTATTGATATGCCATATAGTCACTATACGCTTGAAACCTTAAAGTCGCTGATTGAAGCCGCAGGTCTTGCTGGCTATATTTATCAACATTCTTCACACATGCTCGTGCTCCAAGAAGCTTTAAATGATGACGGCAGCCCGCTGAATAACTTTATCCAACATGAGCTGAGTGCGGACCAAATTGGCCTTCAGTTCGGTCTACGACTTTTGGACAATAAACTCGAGTTTTTGATTGGGGTGACTCACAGTAACCAAGATCGCGGCTACGAAATTGGCGCTGGCAATTTAAAAGCAGATCAACGTGCATTTAATCTGCTCTATGCTTTTTATAATTTTCCCAAAGCATTTCACTTAATCCATTTCCCGCTCGCAGCCAATAGCACCCAGTTAGAAGAAGAGATCGAAAAGCAATTGTTTCAACTTGAAAGCATGGGCTTTTTAGACACTGCGATTAAAACCAATCCGATGGGCGAACAAGTGAAGTGGATGAAAACCTTTATTGTTCAAGCGGCTTTAGATATGAAAGTACGCATTCAAACTTCATTGTTATAAAAACGGTTAATGCCACCTAAAAATAGCTCTATTGAACACCAGTTCAAATCTCCATATGACATCGAAAGTCACGGTAAAGCTCTCAGCACTGCCGTGACGCTTATAAATTTACATTTCCTAACATTGTTTTCTGTGCCTTTTAAAAAGCCATTTCTCTCCGTTAAGCACGACCACTTATATATCTGCAATTAGACTGAAAATTTGATTGATCACAATGACTTAAATCTTAAATGGGTAAAGCAGAAATACTATTAACTTTAGATTTAGATAATCCTGACTTAATTGATCACCTATTTTTAAAGAAAAACTTAGTAATAGCTCACATAAAAGCCGACTTTTTGTTAATCTGATCTGTAATTTTTTTACACAATTTCGACAGATAATGTTATTTTATTTACTGAAAAAAATTCGGCCAGAATTATTTTTTTTGATTTTTTATAAGCATAAATATAGAGATAAATATAATGTGGGAATTGTTTACTCACCCGTCTAATATCGTGTTTAGCATCAGTCTCTGCTTAATGTTCTTGTTTGGACTTTTTGAGATTGTGTTAACAATTTTAGGGGGTGGTTCTCAAGGCTTCTTAGATCAATTCCTACCTGAGGATGTTGGTCATAATGCAGAGCTAGGTGTAGATGCCGATGCAGGTATCGTGACACGTGTGCTCGATTGGTTGTATTTAGGTCGTATTCCGCTGTTTGTATGGCTCATCATTTTCTTATGTGTCTATAGTTTATTGGGCTTTACTATTCAAGCCGTCGTTAACCAAATGACCAGTATGATGTTCAGTGCATGGATTATTGCACCTGCATGTATTTTTCTGTGCATGCCCTTCGTACGTTTTAGCGCAATGCTTATTGCCCGTATTTTACCGCAAGATGAAACCACTGCCATTTATAGTGATGAATTGATCGGTAGAACGGCCACGATCATTTTGGGTGATGCACGACCCCAGTCTCCTGCTCAAGCCAAAGTCAAAGATCAACACGGATTAACCCATTATATTTTGGTTGAACCTGAACAAGATGAAATTTTCAGCCAAGGTCAATCGGTGGTTTTAACCCAAAAAACAAATGTAGGCTTCCAAGCCACCATGCTCTAAATTTTGAATGAATTGATGCTCGATCAGTTCTTCAAACAACATATAAATACATTTAACGCGTCATACGTTCAGCAAATCTCGAAGTCATGATGAGTCAACAAAATACTGATTTTTAAACCAAACTTGTTAGCACTTTAGAGGGTTAACTTGAACTACAACAAAAGAGATAAACGTCCATGTTAGACATTATTCCAAGCGGTATCCTTGTTTCAGTCGGGATAATTTTTGCCGCACTTATTTTTATTGGTTTTATTATTGCTCGACTTTATCGTCGCTCAAGTAAAGAAATTTCATTTGTGCGTACAGGCTTCGGCGGTGAAAAAGTGATTTTAGGTGGCGGTGCTATTGTGCTTCCAGTGCTACATGAAATTATCCCAGTCAATATGAACACCCTACGTCTTGAAGTACGCCGTGCAGATGACCAAGCGCTGATTACACGTGACCGTATGCGTGTCGATGTGATGGCAGAGTTCTATGTCCGTGTGAAACCAACCGCGGATTCGATTGCGACTGCTGCACAGACTTTGGGTCAAAAGACCATGTCGCCAAATGAGTTAAAGAATTTGGTCGAAGGTAAATTTGTTGACTCTCTACGTGCAGTTGCCGCAGAAATGGCGATGGAAGAATTGCATGAAAAACGTGTCGACTTCGTTCAAAAAGTTCAGCAAGTGGTGTCTGAAGATTTACATAAAAACGGTTTGGAACTTGAAACCGTTTCATTAACTGGCTTAGACCAAACAGGCTTTAAATACTTCAACCCACAAAATGCGTTCGATGCTGAAGGTTTAACTAAACTGACAGAAACCATTGAAGACCGTCGTCGTAAACGTAATGCGATTGAGCAAGATGCAGATCTTGCAATCAAGACCAAGAACTTAGAAGCAGAACAAGCACGTCTACAAATTTTGCGTGAAGAAGAATATGCAAAACTGCAACAAGAACGTGAAATTTCAGTTCGTCGTGCAGAACAGCTTGCAGAAATTGCATCACAAGAAGCTTCGAAAAAACGTGAAGCCGAAGAAGCGCGTATTGCTGCTGAACGTGAAGTTGACTTAAAGCGTATTACTGCTGCACGTGACGTTGAAAATCAAAATATTCAAAAGTCACAAATTATTCAGCAAGCCCAAGTGGAACAAAAGAAAACCATTGAACTCGCTGAGCAAGACCGTGCAATTGCGATTGCTGAAAAATCTCGTGCTGAATCTGAAGCTAAGGCACATGCCGATCAAGCCCGTGCTCAAGCGGTAAAAGCCGAAGAAGAAGTGATTACCGTTCGTCAAATCCAACAAGCTGAACGTCAAAAAGCTGTTGAATTGGTCTCTGCGAAAGAAAAAGCGGAGAAAGATGCGATTGCAATTACTGTCGCGGCTGAAGCGGGTAAACAAGCAGCCGCAGATGATGCAGAAGCTATCCGTATTGCAGCTGAAGCCGAAGCTGAAAAAGTTCGCTTAAAAGCCAAAGGTGAAGCTGACGCAAAAGTTCTCTTGGCTCAGGCGATGGAAAAACAATACCAAGTTGATGCTGAAGGTACACGTGCAGTGAACGAAGCAAACAACGTATTGTCATCTGAACAGGTTGAAATGCAAATTCGTTTAGCGATGCTGAAATACTTACCTGAAATCATTCGCGAAAGTGTGAAACCAATGGAAAACATTGATGACATTAAGATTTTGCAAGTGAATGGCCTAAATGGTGGTCATGCAGGTTCTTGCCAAGGTGATGCTCACCACGAAGGCAGCGGTAATGTTGCCTTGTCAGACCAAGTGGTGAATAGTGCCCTACGCTACCGCAGCCAGGCCCCACTGATTGATAGCTTGATGAGTGAGCTTGGTATCCAAGGTGGCGATATTAACGGTTTAACTCAGAGCTTAAAAACCAGCAAAAACTAAGTTTTTGATTGAGATAGGGCTCCATCAAATCTCTTTATTCAGAAGTGATTGCTTGAGCAACACATTCTAAATGAATTAAAAAAGCAGTGTCCGCACCACTGCTGTCCCATAGTTTGCTTTAAATAAAAAAACCTGAGTCCTAACAGTTAAAATATGAGTGCAAACAAACACTTTAACGACCAGGATTCAGGTTTTGTCACATCAGAATACCGTATTTCATGAG
>NZ_VOZT01000088.1:0-7965 GCF_013419625.1 Acinetobacter sp. YH12070
GAACAAACTCATCAAGTTCAATCCCTTTTTCTTTTATGATGGTTTCTATCTTTGCTAGCGTTTCACTTTCTAATTCGAACTCGATTTCTGCTGATGTTTCCATGAGTAAATCATAGTTATTTTCGACCATCTTTTTAAAGGTTTCTTCTAGATCTTTTGTTGATGGAATATTGAAAGATAAGCGTAATGAGCTATTGATAATTTCAACATGGGTATACCCTAAATATTCAGTACTTTTTCCTACAAATCCTAAGTGCTTCATAAAAAACCTTCAATAAATATAGTAAAGAGCTGTCTAAATTAAGCCAGACTCTCTTTTACAAATTTTAGATCAGCAATAAATAACCGAATAACGCCCATTATGTTAATTTTAGAAAGTCTTCAAGCTCACCTTAAAGAATTAACCTACTAGAGGATGCTCTTTCATTAAATTCTGTATGTCATTTGGGTCATAACAACCACATAAGCCTAGAAGCACTACGTCTGATATCTCATCAATACAACAACCTGAAACGATTTGCATACGTTGATTTTTGTCATATCCAAAAACTGTATATGTCAAATCTTCATCATCAAAATGATCTTTACAGATTGAACAGCAATCAGGGTATTTCTTCAAAACCTTATTAATATCTTTTTGCTGAGTAACAGTAACGCTCATATAACAACTCAAATAACTTTTCTTGGCCATAATTTTACATCTATATTTTTCTGAATATCCTTTTATTTAGCATGATGGGCATTATTCGGAATGAGAGCGGACAACTCTCGTTTTTTGTTATGGAAACTGCTAAAATACAAGTACGCCATTGACGTACAAAGAGTCCATGTTATTTATTGAAACCAGCATCTTTACCAAGCAAATTAAAGACCTTGTATCTGATGAGGAATATCGTCAACTTCAGGAAGATCTTTTGGTACAGCCTGATAGAGGTGATCTAATCAAGAATGGCGGTGGTATTCGCAAAGTACGTTGTGCTCAAGGTAACAAAGGAAAAAGTGGTGGCATTCGGGTGATTTATTATTGGGTCACCGAGGATGATCAGATATTTTTCTTAGTGGCTTATCCAAAATCAGTGAAAGATAATTTAACAGATAAGGAAACAGCCATTCTGCGCCAACTCGTGAAGGAGCAATTTCATGGATAACAACTTATTTGATGACTTGGTTGCTTCAATCAAAGAAGCTGGAGCTATCAAACGTAAAGAAGTTAAAGCAAGTCGAGTTACAGAACTCGAACTACCAGATATTAAAGAAGTACGTGAAAAAACAGGCTTGAGCCAAAATGAGTTTGCTGCACGTCTGCATATTAGTCCTCGTACCCTGCAAAATTGGGAACAGGGACGACGCTATCCAACTGGACCAGCAGCTACATTGATTCGAATTTTAGATGCTCATCCAAGTCTTATTTAAAAAATTACTTAAAAAATGGGAGCTTAAGGCTCCCATTTTTAGATTCGTATAACGTGTATTATGTTAATTTTAGGGAAATTAATCAGTTGATGAAAAATGAAAATAGGAATCTTTTGGTTTTTGCAAAAGCAAGTTATCGGCATAGCTCATCCATTCAATTTAAATGATGCAGATTCAATAGGCTTAATTGATAGTCCATATACACATGTCGATTATTGGAAAAATATGCAAAGTGTATACCCAGAACTACGTCATTATGAATATGAACAGATTCCAAGGGGTAGGGTAATTTTCGACACAAATAAAGGAAAAGCAATCGTGTATATGGACAAAAAATTATTTAACACAGTAACAGCCACTAAAATTTATGATTTCTTTGATATAGATTCAGAAAATGCTATTCCAAGAAAAGATCCTCACTATCGTACTTAATTGTTTAATTTAGGCTAAAATGAAATTCTCTTTTAATAGGGGTATGAAGATGAGAAAGCGTTTAAAAGACTATAGCCTTGATCAAATTTCAAATCGTGAAAAGGTTTCGGGTCAAGTATTACCAATCCAATTTAGCAATGACGAAGCGACTAAACGTGTTGTGATGCATAGTGCAAAACGAGTCATTAATCAGCATAAAGCTGAAATCCAAGAGCTTGCTTATAAATGAGTTTGATTAGCTCAACATTCGTCATTGCTGTGCATGATGAGATCCTATTACAAACTGGCGTAGGGCGAATAGGCTGTCATATTGAAAAGCTAGAAAGCGTATTAAGCCGTATAGATCAGCAAATGTATTACAGTAATGTAAGCGACATTTTTGAGATCGCAGCATGGTTTGGTATAGCTATCTCAAAAGGTCATGCTTTTGTTGATGGTAATAAAAGAACTGGTTTAGCTGTAATGCTGACTTATCTCGAAATTCAAGGTGTTACCATTCAGGAACAAACAGGTTTAGATGATTTGATGGTCGATATTGTTGAATCACAAGAAGAACATGAATTATTAGCCAAAATTGTGGCTGAATTCTTATACGAGCTTTCGATAATTTAAACTAAGAAATCAGAATCTGAATATTTGGATCATCGATATTCGATAAAAGATTCTTATAAATTAAATAATTTTCATCCTCTCGGCAGATAAAAAATACTTCTGCAACATGATCATATTGAGGCAACATAGAGAGTATAGTGCCAATCGCAATTTCAGCAGCCTTTTGAGGTGGAAAACCATAAACACCTGTACTAATACATGGAAAAGAAACAGTGAGTGCATGAATTTCATTAGCTTTGAATAGTGCATTACTATAAGCATCACAAAGCAATTGTGGCTCATTGTGTTCGCCATCTAACCATCGTGGTCCAACCGCATGAATAAGGTATTTAGCAGGCAGATTACCTGCTGTTGTTACTTCTGCTTGACCTGTAGGGCATCCACCTTTTTCTTGATTTAGACGAACACATTCTTCTTTCATCAATGGTCCAGCTTTTTTATGAATCACATAATCAAGTCCCCCACCACCAAGCAAAGATTTATTTGCTGAGTTAACGATGGCATGTACAGCAAAAGCTGTTATATCTGCTTGGATGAGATGGACTTTTTTCATAAATTTTATGCAATACCGCGATCTTTTTTAAATTGAGAAATAATAGGATTTAATTCAGATCCACAGAATTCAATATACTCATTTGTAATTCCACGACCACTAGAAGGATGTGGCAACCCAACTACAGTGCAGTTTTCAAATTTATTGATATAAGCCAATGAGCCATGATAATCAGGCATTCTTAATGTTTGCAATTTTTCAATTTCATTGCCCATAATTGGAGTGAATTTATCCCTTACTTTATAAAATTTTAGTACCTTAGTTAAAAGCTCACTTCCCATAAACAGAATTACTTTAGGTCTAAGTTCTTCTATATGTGCTATAAAATTATCAACATTTTCATCTTGTTTGTAGAAAGAAATTGCAGAACGAGATTTTTTTGATTCTACAGCCCAATTAGTTTGTACAATCATTTTGTCGAAAGCATCGCCTAAGCCTTCCTCATTTAGAGGATGCCCCCACATAGAAAACCAAGTTCTAATTCTTTTATCGTATTTAATCCATGTCTTAGCAACATCACCATATCGCAATGATTTATTAGAAAAGGTACATTCTTTAGTCATATCTATTATAACTTCTTGCCCCTTACTTTGTGATTCTTCACCCCATTCATAACCACAAATCATTAATCCGTTTTTATCATTAAAGCCTGCGAAAATTGAATTTGCTAAATTTAGACTTTTTCCCATTTTATCTTCTCTGATACTTTCAAGATTCAAATTATCACATATATTTCATATAAATCATTTATATGGAAAGTTTTTATAGATATAAAAATACACTTAACATAAAATCTCTTATACGCAGTGGCATCCAAGAAGAGCACTGGATGTGCTCTTCTTATTTCTAGATAATAAATCGTTAAAAAAATGATCCATTCTCATTTTAGAACTGGGTGTTTTTTGCTCAAAATACTATTTTTTTCCATAACCATAAAAGCCCCCCTTTGAAACATATATTTTTTATTGACTATTTTTGAGTGAATTTCATTGTAAGCAGCTGTTTTATGGCAGAAATATAAATAAGAGTTCCTGCGATCGGCGGGCGCGAAAACATCTGAAAATTTGCCAACTTTAAAAAATCCTGAGACGATGGCATTGCCAAAATATGAAATGAGCTTTCCTGTGTTAATCGTGCAGTGAGCGAAACTTTCTAAGCTTTGTTTTTTTCTTGGTCCGTGTGCATGAAACAGCCATTTCATGCTAAAGACCGTGTAGCTGCATACGTGAGAAATCTAGTTGGTGCGGCTGCGAAGGGCACTGGACAGTGAGATTCTGTTCTTTGACCCAATCACTCTTATTCTGTTTGTGACGTATGAAATCGTGGTGGGCAGATAAATAGTTGGGCGACACTGAAACGGGACCCTTGGTGACAAGGGCAAACCCTGCTTAACAGAGAGTGTGAGTATCTTCAAGGAATGATAGATGCGTTAGGAACACACGTTTTTAGCTTCAATTCCTTAACAGGGCTAAATGCGTTGCATACTGGTGGGCTTATGAGAGTATCGCGAGGTACTAGGGGCGTGAGGAGAAATCTAGAACGCTTGGTACATTTCGGTTGGCCGAATTGACTTGTCGTGATGACATATTCGGTTGGCTGAAATGATCTATGGATAGCTCAAGCCAGTAACGGTGACACTAAGGAGATAATATCTTGTGTTATTAATTTTGGATTTATTCATTATTAATAATTGTTTTCTTTATATTATTACGCATGTTGCTGTATGTAGGTTAAGTGCTTTACCCGTAATGAAATTTAATATCGGTTAATAATGGGAGTTTTTGGAACTCTTATCCCAAAAAAAAGGAATAGCTGATATCAAATGGAACGGATAAGCGTACTGACCGTCTATTTCACTAGAAATAGACAAAGACTGTTAACGCTAAAGTGGGAATCTCTCAAGTCAATGATTATATAAGGTGGCTCCTTGATATAGGCTTTGGGACCGAAAACACTCCGCGAGAGTGCTATAAGGTTTTATTAATGAGAGAGGGAGAGTTGCTGAATAGATTTAATTTGGTTTTATTTACAGATTAATTAGGTCACTTCGAGCGAATAAAAACGTAAGGGGTGGGTGAACGAAAGGCAATACGGTGCATAACCGGACTGAGAAAACAAAGTTTGTCAGGGGAGAGGTGTGGCAACCTCGGCAGCTATGAAATGCGGCAAGCCTGTTTGGCACGGGAGAAAGTGAATAGACGTTAAACATCCTGAAGTAGCGGTCGGATGAATAATATTTCATGAGTATTCACTAAGAAAAAAGCGTTGGTTACGTTGAAGTTTGCGCTTTGAAATCACCCAGTTGTTCCGGAGACGGATCTGCTGCTGACTGATTTTTGCGATGATGCAGCATGCTGCTAGTGGGATGATGTTATATAAAATCGTGATTGTGGAACTAAAACACAATTTGAAGTGTGTACTTTGTGATGTGTAGAAGTCAGGGCCAGCTTAGTCTTGATGGAGGATCCATGAGAGTCGCTTCCACTGGAAACAGTGAAAATGTCGTAAGTTGATAACTACGAGTTCGTTCTAGTCGCGAACTCAATAAATGATTAGCGTTAAGCGCGTTAGTTTCGTGAATTTGAACACGACAAATCAAAAAACAAGGCGGTCTCCTTAGGAGGCCGCCTTACCTTTTCCTGAAAGCTCATCATTTGCGTTTTAAGCACGTTTTCCTCATCACCATAGGATCTTATTAGTGATCAGTGAAAAATCGCGCATACCCCCTATTTTTTTGCATCTAATCGCAATTTCAGAGCGAGTGTCTACGAGCGAACATTGAAAAGTCGCGCCTAGACTCTCTGGAAAACAATTTTTTAGTATAAAAATCTTAAAAACAGTAAATCACTTGCAGAAAAATGATGTCTAGACCGAGCGAAGCGAGCATAAAGAACTTATGAGCGTAGCGAATTCATTCGTGCTTTTGCTTTTTTAAAGTCACGAAATTCTGAGCCAAAAATTGCCCCTCGAATCGAGCGAAAGCGAGATTCAATAGAGTTTGAGCGTAGCGAAAACATAGGGCAATTTTTCAATTTGCTCTTTTTAAATATATTTTAAATATATTTTAAATATTTTAAATCTTTTCAGTCCCCTGTATGCCTTATACAGTAAGGGTTTTAAAGCTTAACTATGACGGATTGACTACTAACTATGACGGATTGACTACTAACTATGACGGATTGACTACTTAACTATGACGGATTGACTACTAACTATGACAAGTATATATTTGTCATATATTAAAAATTAATGGTTTTATTTTGAATAAAAATCACGTTGTAAAATCAAATCAAGTAATAGAAGCCTCATATCAATTAAGTGCCGTAGAGCAACGAATTGTCTTAGCTGCCATTTCACGGATTCCAAAAAATCAGCCTATTACAGATGATGAGCTATATCCTGTTAGTATCAATGAGTTAAGGCAATTAGGTGTACATGAAAAAACTGCATACAGAGATTTAAAGGAAGGTATTAATAGACTCTATGAACGATCTATTAACCTCAGTATTGATGACAAGTCTATAAAAATGCGATGGGTACAAGAAGTTCAATTTCTAGATAGTCAAAGTGTCATTGGTATTCGTTTTTCAAAACCAATTCTGCCTTTCATATCTAATCTAAGTAGAGAATTCACCAAATATGCCCTGTCAGACATCGCTGGAATAAATAGTGGGTACGGTATTCGTATTTATGAGCTACTTGTTCAATATCGACAAATAGGTAAGCGTGAAATTTCAGTTGAGAATTTGCGGACAATGCTTGAGCTTGGTAAAAAGTACCCTTTATTCGCAGATTTCAAGAAACGAGTAATTGATACTGCTATAGACCAAATAAACGAATGCAGCCCTTTAAATGTCACTTATGAACAGAAAAAGACTGGTCGTAAAGTTACTAGTATTATTTTTTCATTTAAAGAAAAGACTAAGAGTATTAGTCATCAGAATACAGATGTACCTAAAGAATTTTATAAACTAACAGATGCTCAAATTAATATGTTTGGAAATCAACTTTCTCGTTTACATGAACTATCACATCTAGCACAGCAAGGTGAAAGCTATGATGATTTAGCTATAACAATTAAAGATATGTTGAGAGATCCAAAACAGCAAAAACAGTTTTTACCTTATCTAAAGAACTTAGGCTTTAAACTTTGAGTTTATTGGAGAATACACTTATTGTATTCTCCAATACGTATCGTTAATACACAGTAATACAATATGAAAACAAGTACAAAATACAGTGTTAGTGATGCTGCAACACTGTATAAAAAATCTCGGGCCACACTCTACAAAGATATAAAAAACGGAGTATTAAGTCGTGATCATGATGGTTCTATCGACTTTTCAGAATTACTTCGTGTCTATGGTGAGCCTTTTGGTGGAACAAACTCAAAACGTCTTGATACGTCTCCAAGACAAAACATTGATACACCTGAATACACTGATAATACAGTTGTTGAACTCAAAAATCAGATTGATTTTTTAAAGAAACAGTTGGAAAAAGCAGAAGATCGGGAAACGAAGGCAAATGCTCGTATTGACACGCTACTTACACTTATTGAAATGAAGCCACCACAAGCCAATATAAGCACGTTTACAGAGCAGCAATCTGACCAGGATATAGCAACGGATCCTCGGTCAGAACCTGAGCTGAAACATGACGGATTGACTACTCCAGAGCAGAGGGAAAATAAGCGGATTCCAGTACCGGAGCACATTGAACAGGAACCGGAAAAAAGAGGCTTTTGGAGCCGTTTTTTTAGACCCTATGATTAACCACGATTGTTTAACTAATATGAATAAAGTCGTGAAACATTGCTCAAAGAATGGGCGTGGAACGTGAAAAATCATAAAAAAAGCCCACCTTGGGGAAGATGGGCTATCAACTAGGAACTACAGCGTTGAATTATAAGGATAATTATACAGCATTTCGTATAAGGTGTATTATGTTAATTT
>NZ_VOZT01000089.1:0-7950 GCF_013419625.1 Acinetobacter sp. YH12070
TCATGAGAAAGCCCATATAAATGGGTAATGTACAAGTTGCTGTAGAAGCATGTTTAATTCGTCTGATCACAGATACTTTATAAAGTATTTTAATACTTTTTTGAATCAGTCAATGCGTAAGTCCTATTATATTTTCAGTCTTTATGATCCTCGCCATCGGGATATTGGCTTATTTGATCCAACCTTCAGGGACCCTGGCAGCGTTTAAAACATGGCATTATCAACATCCCACACAAATCACTACAGATACTCACTCAGCGGCGCCCTATCACGTAAAGTTCTTTGGCGTTTCCACCTTACTGTTTGACGATGGTCAAGAGCAAATCCTCATCGATGGCTTCCTTAGTCGGCCATCGCTCAGTCGAACCATATTCACTCAAATCCAAAGTGATCAGCCTTTATTACACAGCTATATCGACCAATACGACTTAAAACGCACTCGTGCTATTTTCGTGACTCATTCACATTATGATCATGCGCTCGATATTCCAATGTTGGCCCACCAGCTCCCCAAGGCCATGATTGTCGGCTCTAAAAGCACCTTAAATATCGCACGGGCAATGCCAATCGCTGAATCACAATTGCACGAAGTTCAAGCTTGGCAGCCGATGCAAATCGGTAAATTCACCATTACTGCGATCCCCTCGCAACATACTCCGCCAACGGCCGTTAATGATGATTTGGGGGAACAAATTTCGCAGCCACTACAACTCCCTGCACATTTTAGTCAGTTTAAAGAAGGTGGATCATATGACTATCTCATCCAACATGGGCCGCATTACAGTTTAGTCAAAGCCAGTACGGGTGCTGTGCCCAAACAATTGCAAAAACTAAAAGTCGATACTTTATTTCTAGGCTTCGCCCAACTTTCCAAGCAAACGGCAGCGTTTCAACAGCAATATTTCAAAGAAACCTTAGCGACTCTTCAACCCAGCACCGTGATTCCAATTCATTGGGATAATTTTTTCAAACCACTGAATCCAGAGCTCGAATTTTTGCCCCGTTTTGCCGATGACACCCCTCAAAGCCTAAATCTATTTATACGCTCGGCATCAGCTCAAAACACCAAGGTGGTTTTACTCAGTCAACCTGTGTCGTTTGAGTTAAAAAATTCAGGAAAGCGCTAGATTGACTGTGCGATACTGACATTCAATTTTTAGGCACTGATCTAACTAGGCATGAGGAAAATCATACATATCGACATGGATGCATTTTTTGCATCTGTAGAGCTGCGGGAACGTCCAGAACTCAAGCAGCTTCCTGTTGTTGTGTCTTCACATCACCCTCGTGCAGTCATCTGTGCCGCGTCCTATCCTGCACGTGAGTTTGGTTTACGCTCTGCAATGTCGATGGCACAGGCCCGTAAACTCTGCCCACAGGTCGTGGTGATTGAACCTAATTTTGAAAAATATCGTGCCGTTTCGGCACAAATTCATGCCATTTTTCAACGATATACGTCGCTGATTGAACCGCTGTCTTTAGACGAAGCTTATTTGGACGTCACAGAAAATTTACAACACATCCCGAGCGCCACCGAAGTCGCTATGCGAATTCAGGCAGAGATTTTACAAAGCACTGGTTTAACTGCCTCCGCAGGTGTCGCGCCCAACAAATTTTTGGCTAAAGTCGCTTCTGATTGGAACAAACCCAATGGCATTTGTATTATCAAACCTTCACAAGTTCTGCATTTCATCCATGACTTGGCACTGAAAAAAATTCCTGGCGTGGGAAAAGTCACTCAAGAAAAATTAAAAGCCATGCAACTCAATACATTAGGTGATTTACAACAAATTGAAGAAGCCGTTCTGATTCATCATTTCGGTAAATATGGACGGCAACTCTATCTGTATGCACAAGGGATTGATGAACGACCGGTCCAATCTAGCCGCGAGCGTCAACAGATTTCCAAAGAAACCACTTTTGATGATGATCTCACCCTGAGCCAATGTCGGCCCTATTGGCCCAAACTGATTGACCAAGTTTGGTCTAGTTTAGAAAAAAAGCAGTTAAGCGCACGTGGTGTATCGGCCAAATTAAAACTGAAGAATTTCCAAGTGCTACAGCACAGTAAGAGTTTTAAAACGTCACTGAATCATCGTGAAGACCTTGCGCAGGTGTTACAGCAATTACTGCATGAAATGCATATTTCTGAGGAAGATCAATTTCGCCTGATTGGCGTAGGGGTCTATCAATTAAGTGCGCAAAACCAAGAAGCACAACTTTCGCTGCTCTAAAAACTTCAAGAAGATCATATTTGCTTAAGATTTAGGCAGAAGAACAAAATTAAAGCAATTAGCTATTCACAAAGCCTAAAATTAGAGTACTCTATCAGCGCACTACATTATCCGTGTATGCGCTGAGATGCTGAAAATCACCTTTACTTTCAGCATGCTGTCCTGTGATTGGCGTGACGATCAAATCCGAATATTACAGGGCAACTCTGTTGTCAATCATGGAATACCCCGCTGTATGCCTTCTGAAAAATCTGCTCCAAATCCTCAAAATATTTCACAAAATCAAGAACAACGCGCTCGTAAAGCCGCATTAAGTAGCTTCATTGGTGCCGTAGTCGATTGGTACGATTTTTTACTTTATGGCATTGTTGCCGCACTCATTTTCAAAGATCAGTTTTTCCCCAGTATTGGCAACAATATGGGCACACTTGCTGCTTTAGCCACATTTGGCGTCGGCTTCCTATTCCGTCCATTAGGCGGCATTGTGTTTGGACATTTTGGTGACAAGCTGGGTCGTAAGAAAATGTTGGTGCTCACCGTCATCCTGATGGGCATTTCGACTGTCGGTATCGGTTTATTACCCAATTTTGCGGCCATCGGTTGGTGGGCCCCGATCCTGCTCGTGACACTTCGAGCAATACAGGGTTTTGCGGTTGGTGGTGAATGGGGCGGTGCGGCTCTGATGGCCGTAGAAAATGCCCCGAAAGGCAAAAAAGCCTTTTACAGCAGTGGTGTACAAATTGGCTATGGCGTCGGACTCGTTCTGGCAACAGGCGCTGTGTCGTTGATTATTGCCACTTTGGGTGAAGATGCTTTTGCTGATTGGGCATGGCGAATTCCCTTTATTGCCAGTATTATCTTGCTGGCTATCGCGATGTGGATTCGACGTGATCAAGACGAATCACAAGAATTTGTCGACCATGTGGTCAAAGCTCAACAAACGCTACAAAAATTACCGATTCTGCAAGCGATTAGCCAACACCCAAAAGCCTTTTTCTACATTATTGCGCTGCGCCTGACCGAGTTACTCACCATGTATTTGGTGACGAACTTTACACTGAATTATTCCACCGCTCAATTGGGCATGGACAAACAGTTCTTCCTCAATATCACCTTAATGGTTGGTGCCATTAGCTGCTTCAGCATTCCCCTCTTTGCGTGGCTAGCAGATCGATTTGATCATCGTAAAATGTGCGTGCTGGGTGGATTGATTGGTGCGCTTTCAGCTTTTCCCTTCTTCATGGCCCTTGATGCACAAAATACTTGGCTAATTATTGTCGGTGCAATTTTCCTTGCCAATATTGCCCATGATATGGTGGTGAGTGTACACCAGCCGATTTTCACCTCCCTGTTTGGTACCACCTATCGCTACAGTGGCGCAGGTGTCGGCTATCAAGTGGCCAGTATTATCGGTGGTGGCTTTACCCCAATGATTGCAGCAGCTTTGGTGATTTGGGGTGATGGTTCATGGCATTATGTAGCAATTTACCTTGCTGTTGGCTGTTTATTGACGGCCTTGGTTGCAGCTACAATGCCTAAAACTCAAGATTAAGTGACCTTTTTGCTTTCAGGATATTCCGCATGACCATCCAACGCCTGCATGTTTCAAAACGCTTTTCCGAAATCGCTATTTCAGGTCAATTGGTCCATTTGGCAGGTCAATTGGCAACAGACCTTGATTTAGACATCAAAGGACAAACACAGCAAACATTTGAGATCATTGATCAATTCCTTGCAGATGCCGGCACAGATAAAAGCCAGATTATGTCAGTGACCATTTATCTTAAAGATATTGAACAGGATTATGCCGCATTTAATGAAGTATGGGATGCGTGGGTGTCAGACATTGAAGCATTACCCAGAACTTGTGTCGAAGCCAAATTATACGACCCGCGTGTACGGGTAGAATTAACTGTCGTAGCCGTTAAGCCTGAATAACCATTAAGCCTGAATAACAATAAAAAAAGCATGTCTAAAGACATGCTTTTTTTTGCAAAAGGCTTTGCTCTTTGAATCCCTAAGATCCAATAATTTTGATCTTTTTACGTTCCAAATCTGAATATAAATGATATTTTTTCAAATCATTAACCGGTACAAATGGCGCTTGTACACGCTGCTCATTTAAGAAGTCTTCGCGTAATTGAACGTACTCAGGCACATCATCATAACGAATGACACGATAGCCTGCCAAAGCGAGCAAAGCATCTTGATATTGCGACTGCTGCATCCGTTTTAGCACCATCGGATCATCTAAAGCGACGATCGCCAAGATCTGATGCTGTTCATCTAGGACGACAAAGTCCGCCACCATATTTCGATACTTGTTCCGCGTACGATAATATTTCGTGGTCAACAGTGCATCAAAAGACACATGCGCAAGGATCGTATGCTTAGGCAAAATTTCTTTTAAACGCGTGTAGGTTAATTGCTCATTAATGTTGAAAATAGCACGTTGTTTCAATGCGCTATCTTGTTGCTTAGAATCACCTTCTAAACTTTTCCAAGCCATTATGAGCACACAGAAGAGTAAAATACTCCCTATTACTATGTATATAGTCATCTCATAATCCTTTATATTTCTTATATTTTTGGTTTTTGACATACTTCTTATGAATACGAAGTATACAACCAGTATTATTTTTTTAATTTCCTATTAAAAAAAATAACTCTAACTTTCACACAATACGTATTTAAACTGACAAAAAGTTGCAAACTTAAAGCGTCAAACATCACATGCCACTTCGTTCAGAGTAATAGCATCCATTGCTATATACAGATACTTTAGATCATTCGCTAAAACGACAGCAAGTGCATTTCCTCTCACTGTCAGACAATTCCGATAAGCTGTCAAATTTTGCTCGTATTTCATTGAGATAACCGACACACATATGGCATTGAGCTTGTAACAACATATAAAAATGCAAACTGTCTGATGCTGCCGAGCATATCAGCCATAAAAAAAGACACCGAAGTGTCTTTTTTTATTTAATCATTTTAAGCACGTGATTTAGGCTTTGATTTTCCTTTGGGTTTCGGACCACCAAAAGGTTTTTTCGCATCACCCGTTTCACGCGGCGGCAGACCAGTATGCTGCGTCAAGATTTGACCGCGCTCAGGACGCTTGGTATTTGACGGACGCGATTGAGCAGCCTTAGTCCGATTACCTTGTTCGCCTGTACGTTTTTGTGAATCACCCGCAATGCTTGAGTTCTTTTTACGTGCAGATTGGTATTGACCCTCAGCACTGCCAGCAGGCTGATACGTCGGAATCAAATGCTGTTTTGAGTTCCCGATCAGATCCTGACGCCCCATTTCTTTGAGCGCTTCACGTAGCAACGGCCAGTTGTTTGGATCATGGTAACGCAAGAAGGCTTTATGCAAACGACGGCGTTTTTCACCTTTCACGATATCGACATTTTCGGTATAACGCGCCACTTTAGCCAACGGGTTTTTACCTGTGTAGTACATGGTCGTTGCAGTCGCCATTGGTGATGGATAGAAGGTTTGCACCTGATCGGCACGGAAACCATTCTTCTTCAGCCAAATCGCCAAGTTCATCATGTCATAGTCCGTCGTACCCGGATGCGCTGCAATAAAGTAAGGAATGAGATACTGCTCTTTCCCTGCTTCCTTACTAAAACGATCAAACATTTGTTTGAAACGGTCATAGGTCCCGATCCCCGGTTTCATCATCTTCGATAATGGACCTTTTTCGGTATGTTCAGGCGCAATCTTCAAGTAACCGCCGACGTGATGTGTCACCAATTCTTTGACATATTCTGGGTTTAACACCGCAAGGTCATAGCGTAAACCAGAACCAATTAGAATCTTTTTAATCCCCGGCAATGAACGCGCTTTACGGTATAACTGGGTTAAAGGCGCATGATCGGTGTGCAAGTTTTGACATACACCTGGGAATACACACGACGGCTTACGGCAGTTCTTTTCAATCTCAGGATCTTTACATGCCAAACGGTACATATTGGCCGTTGGACCGCCTAAGTCAGAAATGATCCCAGTAAAACCCGGTGCGGTATCACGAATTTTTTCAACTTCACGCAAAATCGATTCTTCAGAACGGTTTTGAATGATACGCCCTTCATGCTCTGTAATTGAGCAGAAGGTACAGCCGCCAAAACAGCCACGCATAATGTTTACAGAGAACTTAATCATGTCAAAGGCAGGAAAACGCGCTTCACCATAAGCTGGATGCGGCAGACGTGCATACGGCAAGTCAAACACATAATCCATTTCTTCTGTAGTCAATGGAATCGGCGGTGCATTCAGCCAAACATCACGTTCACCATGCTTTTGCACCATCGCGCGCGCATTGCCCGGATTAGTTTCCAAATGCAAAATACGGTTGGCATGTGCATACAGCACAGGATCATTCGCCACATCTTCATAGGCAGGTAAACGAATCACCGCCAATTCACGCGGCGGCAATTTATGCTTAATGGCTTTTGATGCAGGCTGCAGCTGCACGATTTGCGTATCGGCGTCTAAGTTATCACCTTCACGAACAATCGGATTTGCTACCGCTTCTTTTTGGAAGCCTTGATATTGCGTAACGCTGTCTTTGCCTTTCTCGATTTCACAGCCTTCAAGGTCTTCAGTCATCACGTACGGGTTAATGATCGGATCGACACGGCCAATCGCATCGACATCATTTGATGCGATTTCAATAAACTTCGCTTTTGAAGCCCGGTTATTTTTATTCACAATAAATGCAGTACCGCGGACATCCGTAATCTCTTGGATTTTTTCACCGCGAGCCAAACGATGCATGATTTCCGTGATTGAACGTTCACCATTACCATACATCAATAGATCGGCTTTCGAGTCCATCAATACTGAACGGCGGACTTTGTCTGACCAATAATCATAATGTGCAATACGGCGCAGCGAGGCTTCAATACCGCCCAATAATACAGGCACATCTGGATAAGCTTCACGCACACGCTGGCAATAGACTGTTGCTGCGCGGTCTGGACGTTTATTCGGCTGATTATCCGGAGAATACGCATCATCTGAACGGATTTTACGGTCAGCTGTATAACGGTTGATCATCGAATCCATGTTGCCGGCTGTCACGCCCCAAGCAATATTTGGTTTACCCAATACACGGAAGGCTTCTACATTGGTCCAGTCTGGCTGAGCAATAATCCCGACACGGAAACCTTGTGCTTCAAGGGTACGGCCGATAATGCCTGAACAGAATGATGGATGATCGATATACGCATCACCGCAAACCAAAATAAAGTCGCAGCTATCCCAACCGAGTTGATCCATTTCTTCGCGTGACATCGGCAAAAATGGCGCAGGGTCAAAACAAGACGCCCAATATTTGTCGTAATCAAACAACGCTTTTGGCGCAGTCTGCATAGTATAAGCAGTAGACATGGCTAGCAATTCTCGGCTGGCAGATGGAATGATCTAAAAAAAGATCAAAGAAGATGAAAGCCGATCATTTTACCATGAATTCCATTCATCATGCTTGATTATAATTTATACAATAGCTACAGAATCATTGAATTGTTTTATATAGACATCAGATGTAATAGTGCTGTAGCACGACTATAAAACAAGAGGCTCTAGACTAGCAGATTTGCACTTAGTTTTACCTAATGAGGTCCCACAACTCTGTTGCTAGCTCATTAGGCTCCCTCATCCAACGCCATTCTGTTTCTTTAAGATGATAATCAAAATACTCTTT
>NZ_VOZT01000090.1:0-7814 GCF_013419625.1 Acinetobacter sp. YH12070
GGCCAGGCCTCAGCATTTTATTATGGTGATCCCCTGGGCGAAATGCGCCTGGTAAGCAGAGTTTTTGAAATGTAAGGCCTTTGAATAAGACAAAAGGCTGCCTCATCGCTAACTTTGCAACAGTGCCTCGCGGTCGGACTGCAAGTGATCTTGAAGCCACGGGCCCGTCCCACCCCGACATGGACCTCGATGCCCGAACGGACGTTAGATTTCGAGTTCTAGGCGTTCTGCGATGAAGGTTGGATCCCAGCCGGGATTGAAAGTGTCGACGTGGGTGAATCCGAGCCGCTCGTATAGGCCACGCAGGTTCGGGTGGCAGTCGAGCCGCAGCTTGGCGCACCCCTGCGTTCGCGCGGCATGGCGGCAAGCCTCGATCAGCGCGGAGCTGACACCCCGGCCCGCATGTGTCCGTCGCACCGCGAGCTTGTGCAGATATGCGGCCTCCCCCTTGAGGGCGTCGGGCCAGAACTCGGGATCCTCGGCCGACAAGGTGCAACAGCCGACGATGCCGTCGCTGCAACTCGCGACTAGGAGCTCGGATCTCAGGACGAAGGTCTCCGCGAATGTCCGGTCGATCCGCGCGACGTCCCAGGCGGGCGTTCCCTTGGCGGACATCCACGCCGCAGCGTCGTGCATCAGCCGCACAACCTCGTCGATATCACCCGAGCAGGCGACCCGAACGTTCGGAGGCTCCTCGCTGTCCATTCGCTCCCCTGGCGCGGTATGAACCGCCGCCTCATAGTGCAGTTTGATCCTGACGAGCCCAGCATGTCTGCGCCCACCTTCGCGGAACCTGACCAGGGTCCGCTAGCGGGCGGCCGGAAGGTGAATGCTAGGCATGATCTAACCCTCGGTCTCTGGCGTCGCGACTGCGAAATTTCGCGAGGGTTTCCGAGAAGGTGATTGCGCTTCGCAGATCTCCAGGCGCGTGGGTGCGGACGTAGTCAGCGCCATTGCCGATCGCGTGAAGTTCCGCCGCAAGGCTCGCTGGACCCAGATCCTTTACAGGAAGGCCAACGGTGGCGCCCAAGAAGGATTTCCGCGACACCGAGACCAATAGCGGAAGCCCCAACGCCGACTTCAGCTTTTGAAGGTTCGACAGCACGTGCAGCGATGTTTCCGGTGCGGGGCTCAAGAAAAATCCCATCCCCGGATCGAGGATGAGCCGGTCGGCAGCGACCCCGCTCCGTCGCAAGGCGGAAACCCGCGCCTCGAAGAACCGCACAATCTCGTCGAGCGCGTCTTCGGGTCGAAGGTGACCGGTGCGGGTGGCGATGCCATCCCGCTGCGCTGAGTGCATAACCACCAGCCTGCAGTCCGCCTCAGCAATATCGGGATAGAGCGCAGGGTCAGGAAATCCTTGGATATCGTTCAGGTAGCCCACGCCGCGCTTGAGCGCATAGCGCTGGGTTTCCGGTTGGAAGCTGTCGATTGAAACACGGTGCATCTGATCGGACAGGGCGTCTAAGAGCGGCGCAATACGTCTGATCTCATCGGCCGGCGATACAGGCCTCGCGTCCGGATGGCTGGCGGCCGGTCCGACATCCACGACGTCTGATCCGACTCGCAGCATTTCGATCGCCGCGGTGACAGCGCCGGCGGGGTCTAGCCGCCGGCTCTCATCGAAGAAGGAGTCCTCGGTGAGATTCAGAATGCCGAACACCGTCACCATGGCGTCGGCCTCCGCAGCGACTTCCACGATGGGGATCGGGCGAGCAAAAAGGCAGCAATTATGAGCCCCATACCTACAAAGCCCCACGCATCAAGCTTTTGCCCATGAAGCAACCAGGCAATGGCTGTAATTATGACGACGCCGAGTCCCGACCAGACTGCATAAGCAACACCGACAGGGATGGATTTCAGAACCAGAGAAAGAAAATAAAATGCGATGCCATAACCGATTATGACAACGGCGGAAGGGGCAAGCTTAGTAAAGCCCTCGCTAGATTTTAATGCGGATGTTGCGATTACTTCGCCAACTATTGCGATAACAAGAAAAAGCCAGCCTTTCATGATATATCTCCCAATTTGTGTAGGGCTTATTATGCACGCTTAAAAATAATAAAAGCAGACTTGACCTGATAGTTTGGCTGTGAGCAATTATGTGCTTAGTGCATCTAACGCTTGAGTTAAGCCGCGCCGCGAAGCGGCGTCGGCTTGAACGAATTGTTAGACATTATTTGCCGACTACCTTGGTGATCTCGCCTTTCACGTAGTGAACAAATTCTTCCAACTGATCTGCGCGGGAGGCCAAGCGATCTTCTTCTTGTCCAAGATAAGCCTGTCTAGCTTCAAGTATGACGGGCTGATACTGGGCCGGCAGGCGCTCCATTGCCCAGTCGGCAGCGACATCCTTCGGCGCGATTTTGCCGGTTACTGCGCTGTACCAAATGCGGGACAACGTAAGCACTACATTTCGCTCATCGCCAGCCCAGTCGGGCGGCGAGTTCCATAGCGTTAAGGTTTCATTTAGCGCCTCAAATAGATCCTGTTCAGGAACCGGATCAAAGAGTTCCTCCGCCGCTGGACCTACCAAGGCAACGCTATGTTCTCTTGCTTTTGTCAGCAAGATAGCCAGATCAATGTCGATCGTGGCTGGCTCGAAGATACCTGCAAGAATGTCATTGCGCTGCCATTCTCCAAATTGCAGTTCGCGCTTAGCTGGATAACGCCACGGAATGATGTCGTCGTGCACAACAATGGTGACTTCTACAGCGCGGAGAATCTCGCTCTCTCCAGGGGAAGCCGAAGTTTCCAAAAGGTCGTTGATCAAAGCTCGCCGCGTTGTTTCATCAAGCCTTACGGTCACCGTAACCAGCAAATCAATATCACTGTGTGGCTTCAGGCCGCCATCCACTGCGGAGCCGTACAAATGTACGGCCAGCAACGTCGGTTCGAGATGGCGCTCGATGACGCCAACTACCTCTGATAGTTGAGTCGATACTTCGGCGATCACCGCTTCCCTCATGATGTTTAACGCCTGAGCTCAGCCGACCGAAACCGCGTAGCGGTTTTGGGTCGGCTGCAGCGATTTGTTGGGCGATAGCTTGCCACATTCTCTCAACGATTGGGATTTGATGTACTTTCCGCACTTTGTAGCGCGACCACATCATGCTCCCCCTGGCCGCGAGAGCCCTTCACTCGGGAAACACAAGACAGACCGAGCACGACTGTTGCAAGGGTCAAACAGTACACGACAACCGGCCAAGCCGTGTTGCGCGGCAACAGCGAAATGATCAACGTTCCGATGCTTCCTAGCAGTACACCGCCCAAGCAGAAGTAGACTGCCGTGACCGTTCCAGCAACATGGTCGAATCCTCGAAGAGCGCCATTGGGCGCCACAGATACCGCTGTGGCGACACCAATACCCACTAGCCACATTGGAGCAATAAAGCCTAACACGGACTGCAAAGCCCATATTTCGGTGATGGCAAGCAATACTGCTCCAGCTATCAGGCATCCCATTCCCATTCGCAAGACACTTGGGCTGCCCCACTTGGGTATCACACGCCCCATAAAACGAGCCGTAAACACCATGGCAATTGCCACTGTGGCGAACAGCAGGCTGAAGCCAAGCTGAGACACACCTTGCCTGCCCATCATTAGTCCGGGCGCAATGGAGAAAAAGACGAAGAAGCTACCCATTCCAGCGGCGTAACACAACGTGTACAACCAGAAGTTCAGGCACTTAACGGGGAGTAGCAGCTGCGACCATTGCAAGCCCGCAACTCGTTGCACCCGGGTTTCAGGCCAGAATCGCCACGCTGCTGCAGATGCAGCGATCATGCCCAAACCTAGAAACGCAAAGATAGCCCGCCACCCAAGCCACATGTCGACGAGCGCTCCGAGCAATGGGCCTACCGCCGGGACTATGGCCAGCATGGATCCGAGTATGCCGTAAATGACATTACTTTCCTCGCGACCTGCGTAAATGTCACGTACTGTTGCAAATGTGGAAACAAGGCACGCCGAGGCACCACAAGCCTGAAGAATCCGAAGCCCCAGAAAGACTTCAGCCGATGACGTAAGAGCGAGGCCCATTGACGCCACAACGTAGGCGAGGCCACCTCCCAGTAGAACGGGGCGGCGCCCCAGTCGGTCCGATAGCGGTCCAAACAAGAGCTGACCGGCACCAATCATGACCAAGTACGTTGTCAGCGTAAGCTGAATTGTGCTCGCTGTCGTACCAAGCGCGTTTGGCATAAACGGCACTGCTGGCAAGTACATGTCCATGCCGAGTGATGCCAATAAATCGAACGGTGATAACAACAACACCGTGGCGGCAAGGGAGTACCGCCAACTAAAGTTTTTTGAGCGCACGAAACCATCTCCTTGAACAAAGGATTTGGCGGCGCTCCCGTAGAGCAAAAGGATTCATGAGAACGCCGCAACAACCGAAAAATGAAGGTTGCTGCGGCTTACTTGTCTGCGTTCTTGGAAGTGCTCATCTGCTGACTATCTCATGATTAAATTTGAATCGTAACAACTTTCAAGCAACTCTGCAAGGAGCCTTATTGTGCGCCCAACGCCGGAGTTAAGCCGCCGCGCGTAGCGCGGTCGGCTTGAACGAATTGTTAGACATCATTTACCAACTGACTTGATGATCTCGCCTTTCACAAAGCGAATAAATTCTTCCAAGTGATCTGCGCGTGAGGCCAAGTGATCTTCTTTTTGTCCCAGATAAGCTTGCTTAGCTTCAAGTAAGACGGGCTGATACTGGGCAGGTAGGCGTTTTATTGCCCAGTCGGCAGCGACATCCTTCGGCGCGATTTTGCCGGTTATTGCGCTGTACCAAATGCGGGACAACGTAAGCACTACATTTCGCTCATCGCCGGCCCAGTCGGGCTGCGAGTTCCATAGCTTCAAGGTTTCCCTCAGCGCCTCGAATAGATCCTGTTCAGGAACCGGGTCAAAGAATTCCTCCGCTGCCGGACCTACCAAGGCAACGCTATGTTCTCTTGCTTTTGTAAGCAGGATAGCTAGATCAATGTCGATCATGGCTGGCTCGAAGATACCCGCAAGAATGTCATTGCGCTGCCATTCTCCAAATTGCAGCTCGCGCTTAGCCGGATAACGCCACGGGATGATGTCGTCATGCACGACAAGGGTGACTTCTATAGCGCGGAGCGTCTCGCTCTCGCCAGGGAAAGCCGAAGCCTCCATAAGGTCATTGAGCAATGCTCGCCGCGTCGTTTCATCAAGCTTTACGGCCACAGTAACCAACAAATCAATATCGCTGTATGGCTTCAGGCCGCCATCCACTGCGGAGCCGTACAAATGCACGGCCAGCAACGTTGATTCCAGATGGCGCTCAATGACGCTTAGCACCTCTGATAGTTGGTTCGAAATTTCGATGGTCACCGCTACCCTCATGATGTCTAACGCCGCCATAAGTTGCGGCTTTGGAGTTGATTGTTTTGTGGTAGCGTAGCGTTAAACCACAAAACAAGCGACGGAAAAGCCGTCAACTTGATGGCCTTGTTAGCCTTATCAGCGCGACTGTGATGTATAAACGTCAAAAATTGAATGACCAATTTTAACAATCGCATCATTTCGCTCTGCCATTGAAGCCTGTGTTTGAGCTAGATAGATGCTCACAATAATTGGGGCTTGATGCTCACTCCACACAACTGCTGTAATACTCCGAGCACCAAATCCGCCAGCACCTGAGCGATCCGCAATGTTCCATCCCGCCGGCAATACTGAACGTAGTAAATTACCAGTGACTTGATTGTTCACCATCCAAGACTCTAATTTTTTCTGGTTCATTTCAGATAGCGCGGAACCAAATAAAAATTTATTCAAAGTACTGGCTATTGCCTTAGGAGTTGTCGTATCCCTCAAATCACCGAGCTTACCTTCATTTAAATCAGGCTCAATACGGTCTAGACGAGTCTCTTTGTCCCCAATTTGTCTTAAAAAATCAGTAACGCCTTTGGGGCCACCTACAGCACTTAGGATGATATTTGCCGCAGTATTATCACTTGTAGTCATAGTTGCGAAGCACGCATCATCGAGTGTGATTGCCTGCCCTACTTGCTTTTCTATTACAGGGGAATAGGTCACAAGATCTGCTTTCTTAATCTCGACTGTACTATTGGGATTAACTTTTCCTTGCTCAGCATCATATAGTAATTTAGCGCAAGCTATTGTTTTAAAAGTACTTGTTAACGGGAAGCGCTGATTGCCATTGTAATCCCAATATTCTCCATTTTGAGTATCAAGAACGGAAACACCTATACGAGCAGAAAGAGAAACTTCAATTGCCTTAACGTCTTGTTCAACTTGCTGAAACTTTGAACTACTTGCAAAAACCACGGATGGTATTAAAAGCGAAAATGCCAATAAAAACTTCATGTAAGTAACCCCATAATTTTGATTGTCACACATTTTATATAAAAGCATGAGGCTCCATAATATGGCTAACGCCCGCCTCAACTGCCGGAGGTTAATGGCGCCTTTTTTGCAGCTCCACCGCAAAAAAAGGTGACAGTAACCGGAGGTCAGATTGCAGGCGCTTGTTAACTCTTTTGCCAGATTTGATAACAATAGTTAATGTTAGACTCGAAATCTTGCTCAAATACCAACTTGAATGTATCTGGGATTTCAGGAAAAACTATGTCTCCATCTCGCTCGATGTCGACTGTTGAAATATGCAAAGTATCTACTTTGGAAATCAAGCTTTTGTATATTTCACCACCACCAGAAACGATAACATGATCCGTGATTTCCTCTAAATTTATTAAGGCATCCTGAATTGAGGAGAAAACCATTACACCCTCATCATTCGTAGAAAAATTAGAGCGAGTTACAACTGCATACTTTCGATTTGGGAGAGCGCCCATTGACTCAAAAGTTTTGCGTCCAACTAAAAGCCATTGATTATATGTAATTGCCTTAAATAGAAGTTGCTCGCCTTTGGCGCTCCATGGAATATCTGGTCCATTACCGATAATACCGTTCTTCGACTTGGCAGCCATTAGTGATAACTTCACGATTTCTCCCTCGAGTTAACTTTGTTTTAGGGCGACTGCCCTGCTGCGTAACATCGTTGCTGCTCCATAACATCAAACATCGACCCACGGCGTAACGCGCTTGCTGCTTGGATGCCCGAGGCATAGACTGTACAAAAAAACAGTCATAACAAGCCATGAAAACCGCCACTGCGCCGTTACCACCGCTGCGTTCGGTCAAGGTTCTGGACCAGTTGCGTGAGCGCATACGCTACTTGCATTACAGCTTACCAACCGAACAGGCTTATGTCCACTGGGTTCGTGCCTTCATCCGTTTCCACGGTGTGCGTCACCCGGCAACCTTGGGCAGCAGCGAAGTCGAGGCATTTCTGTCCTGGCTGGCGAACGAGCGCAAGGTTTCGGTCTCCACGCATCGTCAGGCATTGGCGGCCTTGCTGTTCTTCTACGGCAAGGTGCTGTGCACGGATCTGCCCTGGCTTCAGGAGATCGGAAGACCTCGGCCGTCGCGGCGCTTGCCGGTGGTGCTGACCCCGGATGAAGTGGTTCGCATCCTCGGTTTTCTGGAAGGCGAGCATCGTTTGTTCGCCCAGCTTCTGTATGGAACGGGCATGCGGATCAGTGAGGGTTTGCAACTGCGGGTCAAGGATCTGGATTTCGATCACGGCACGATCATCGTGCGGGAGGGCAAGGGCTCCAAGGATCGGGCCTTGATGTGGCACTGTTGCAAAGTTAGCGATGAGGCAGCCTTTTGTCTTATTCAAAGGCCTTACATTTCAAAAACTCTGCTTACCAGGCGCATTTCGCCCAGGGGATCACCATAATAAAATGCTGAGGCCTGGC
>NZ_VOZT01000091.1:0-7368 GCF_013419625.1 Acinetobacter sp. YH12070
GGCTTTAATTAGTTTTTAGTATTCTTTATAGAAAATGCCTCGATCAAGGGGCATTTCTAACAATCATTTAACATAAAATTTCTTATGCGAAATTTAGGTCTTATCCCAAATAAATCCATTAAAAAGATCTTTATCTTTCTGCTTATTTTCTTCGGTCTTATTTTCCGTATTTAAAAATTGCTCAAAATCGGCTAATTGCTGTTTAAACGATTCATCATTTTTTAATTTATTTAAAGCCCAAGCTCCCAGTAGAATTTTACGTCTCGTATCATCTTTACGTTGCTGATCAGAAACTTTCTTTTTTTCACGAGCAGCAATAGCTTGTTTTTGTGCTTTTAGTTGTCTTAATCGTTCTTCTTGCTTTGCAATTTTTTGCTCTAAAGTTTCAACACTCATACCATCACCATCTCAAGGAATCCCCCTCAAGCATAGGTCTGTTTGAATTGAAATTCAAGACAGCCCATGCTATCGTGGTTTGGTTTTCCCGAAGGGCGCACTTAGCCATTGGATTTCATCCAATGGTGCGACAAGGGGTAAATCCCCTTTGTAATCCCCTGACCAACATATACATGTTGGTAATTTCGATAAATCGAAATAAAGAGCAAAAGCAAAATGGCGATATATCATTTTTCAGTTAAAACGATTAGTAGAGGTAATGGACGATCGGCCGTTGCTTGTGCTGCATATCGTTCAAGTGAAAAATTGGTATGCGATTTTTATGGAAAAGAACAAGACTACACAAGAAAAACTGGTGTCGAATTTACAAAAATCTATGCACCTGAAAATACAAATACTGAGTTACTCAAGCGCCAAACACTTTGGAATGAAGTCGAAAAGGTTGAACGTAGAAAAGATGCATTACTTGCAAGAGAGTTTGAGATTGCATTTCCCAGTGAGTTAAACGCTGAACAGCGTGAAAATATGCTCAATGAACTTTGCCGAAACCTCGTTAAAAAATACGGTGTCATCGTTGATGCTGCTATTCATGCACCTCATACAGACAGTGGAAGTGATGAACGCAACTACCATGCACACATCATGTTCACAACCCGAAGTATTAATGAGCAGGGTGGCTTTTCAGCAAAAAAATATAGGGACTTCAGTCGTGACAATGGCACAGAAACTGTAAGCCACTGGAGAGAATCATTTGCAGAGTTATGCAATCATCACCTGGAACAAAATGGATTTGATGAACGTGTCGATCACAGAAGTTATGAAGACCAGGAAAGTGACCTAGAAGCAACTCAGCACGAAGGTCCTCAAGCGACATACCTCCGGAGACGAGGGATATTTACAGAAATTAGTCTGAAAAATGATGAAATTAAGCTACGTAATTTAAAAATCAAAAAGGTCATCGCACTGGATGAAAACATCAAAGTATCTGAGGATCTTGTTCAAAAAGTACGAAGTGAGCTTCAGTTTCAATACTCTCAAGCTGAGTATTCAGAAAAAACTTCTCAGAAACTTTATGAATTCCAAAATGAAGAATTATCAAAATTAACAACAAAATTAGACACGATGAGTTCTGCAATATCAGAACTACGCAAAAAAGAGCCTTTATTTTTTAAAACAAAATGGATCAATCAAATAAATGACCTGATCGACCAACACAACACCCAACTAGACATCCAAAAGCATATTTCTGGTCTTAGTGAAATAGAAAAAAAAGAGAGATATTCTGATCATTTAAATAAATGGACAGAAGAAAATCAGCTGCTCCAGCCTAAAAAGTCTTTTGCAAAACTTGACGAACCGAACATCACTGTTAAACAACGAAAACTTAATGATCAAATTTCAAATATAGATCATCAAATTTCTGAAATATCACGCAGAGAAACTGAGTATCAAGAGTATGTACGCGATCAAAGACTGGAGATCATAAATAGTTATATATTTGAAGAAGATAACTATGGAAATAAATACTTTAGTCCTCAAAATGGTGAAAAACAAAAGCGACTATATGCAGAAGAAATGGAAGATCTAAAAATCCAAGAATTGCATGCGGCTTTTACAAAAAAAATTGAGACCGAAGCGCAGCAAGAGTTTTCCCAAAAAATAGCAATACAGCTCGAAAACGACCGAAAAGATCGTGAATCTAGAGAACAGCAGTTACGTAAAGAACGAGAGCAACAAGAACAACGCTATGCACAAGAACGAGAGCAACAAGAACATTTGGCATTTTTAAGACGCCAAGAACAAGAAAAACAGCAGAGAAATGAGCCTAAAAAGCCAGAAAATGACAATAACCATGACTACACGCCTTAGCAATCCCATTTAAGCGCAAAAAAACGGGGGTTTTAGCGACTTTTGATAGAAATACAGTAAAACTATAGTTGATAAAAATAAAATCGCTTAGAACGCAAATGAGAGCCTTTTAGCGAGTGTCTACGAGCGACACAACGAAAGGTTGCTTATTCCCCCTCTGAAAAACCGTTTTTTATTGAATTACTGGGGACAGTGATTAGCGAGTGTCTACGAGCGAAGTATTGATGCTTTTGCTCGTCAAAAAGCATGAGCATAGCGAATGCATTATTCATGTTTTGCTTTTTGAATCCTTGATCATATATGCAAAAAACTGCCCCCACGAAGCGAGTGAAACGAGCTTCAATAGAGTACGAGCTTTAGCGAGTACCAAGGGCAGTTTTAATAACTCACTTTGGAAATAAATTCCCTTTTATTCTTTTAAAAAGCTTTTAAAAGCTTTTAGACCCTCTGAAAACCTTATGCAGCAATAGTTTCAAGCGTTAAAAGGGTACAAATAGCATGATAAAGGGTACAAATAGCATGATTTTATCGTTTAAAAGGGTACAAATAGCATGATTAAAGGGTACAAATAGCATGATAAAGGGTACAAATAAATTATTGTACCCTTATGTTTATTGGTGTACATTGTTTTCTCATAAGGGTACAAAAATCATGTTCATTTTTTATAAGGTTTGATATCTGAATGAATAAAGAAAATAGTTATGATAAATCTTATCCAGTAACAACAATGGCTATTCAAAACAAAGTTACTGAATGCTTTAAAAGCATGTCTGTAGATGAAAAAAGAATTTTAATTATGGCTTCTCCGATTGCTAGAAATATCGATGCAAGTGAACAAGATCAAATCTTAATATCTGCTCAACAATTTGCTGATGACTGTGGTATCAAAGTCAATTCTGCTTATAAACAAATTGAAAATGCGTCAAAAAAACTAGTAGATCGGTCCTTTTCATACGTTAATGATAGGGGGAAAAAGGTCTACTCTAACTGGGTAATTGATGCTACTTATGAAGATGCAGGGATATCTTTAAGGTTTACATCTATTGTTTTGGTGATGTTGAAAATTTTAGATAAATACAATCCATACACTCGTTATAAAAAAGATGTAGTTCTAAAATTAAAAAAAGACTACTCAATAGACTTTTACCATTTAGCGAAAAAAAATCAGGCAAAAAATGGCTTTGAATTAACGCTAGATGAAATGTTTACAGAGTTTGGTTTACCAGAATCTTATAGAGATTTGAGGAACTTAAAACGAAGAGTTTTGAAGAGCTCATTAGATGAAATTAATGAATTTACCGATGTAACAGTTGACTATAGTCCAGTTAAAAAAGGACGTTCTGTTGTCGGCTTTAAGTTCACTGTGAAAGAAAAATCTAAGCCAAAATTAATAGCTCCTGAGCGAGATCCAAAAACAATAGATATATTCTGCAACCTGTCTGATGCTCAAATTAACAAGTACAGTGCTATTTTATCTAAACTTTCTGAGCTATCAGACCTAAGTAACTTCCAGGACTATCCTAGTTTTGCCCTTTGGATTAGTGGCATCTTACGAGATCCGAAAAGTGTAAGAGAGGAAACAGCAAAGCGGATTTTTAAAGCTCTTCATAGCAAGACGGATTTTAAACCATGAAAACTAGAGCTGAATTAGATGCAATGAGCCATCAAGAACTCAAAGACTATGAGCAAAGTTTACTTGCTCTGTGGACACCAAGAATGGCTATTGAAAGTGACATTGAAAGGTTAAGCACTAATCGCAACGAATTATTAGAAATTTTTAATCAATTAAAAAATCCTGATGCTCCTGAAAATGAGCGTTTAAAAAATTCTATTTTATCGCTCAAATATAAGATTGAAGATTTAGAAGATAAATTGGATGATCTTATTCAAGATAATCGCTTAAATCGTGCAGATTGAATTATTCAGTTTATTTAATTAAAACCGTGAAACATTGATCAAAGAATAGGCGTGGAACGTGAATAGTCACAAAAAAGCCGTTCCAGTGCGCTGAACCCTGGAACGTCTTAGTATAAGTTTATGATTTATATCGAATAAAAAACAGTATTTCGTATAAGGTGTATTATGTTAATTTTAGAAAATCTTCACTACTATTATTTTAAAATAAGCCTTATATCCAAGCATAAAACAAGGTTGTCTAGACTTCTTTTAACAGTAAAGTTATCATAAAACTGAATTTTATTTTTTAGGTAAGTTTATGCATTCTATCCGCATTCGTTAAGACACAACTATTTGCATAGTGACACTATTTTATAATGGTGGGCTTTTGTTGTGTCTTTAAGAATATATGCGGATATATAAAGTAAAAGTATGCTTAATTTATAAGTATGCTTTTAGTGCATAGTTTCCAGTTATAACTTAATTGACTAGCTATTTGTCCACCCTGTGGATGAATAGCTTTTTTTTTGGGAGGACACTGTGATGCTAGCTTTTGTTTTCACCTAAATCCTGTTTGCTGCATAAAAAATTTCAAGAGCTAAACAGGAGTAAATAAAAATGAGTTTAATTATTAAAGCGAGAAACATACGCTTGGATTATGCTGGGCGTGATGTTTTGGATATTGATGAATTGGAAATTCACTCTTATGACCGTATTGGTCTTGTGGGTGATAACGGAGCAGGAAAGAGTAGTTTACTCAAAGTACTTAATGGCGAAATTGTTTTAGCCGAAGCGACATTACAGCGTTTTGGTGATTTTGCACATATCAGCCAACTGGGCGGAATCGAAATAGAAACGGTCGAAGACCGGGCAATGTTATCTCGCCTTGGTGTTTCCAATGTACAAAACGACACAATGAGTGGCGGAGAGGAAACTCGTGCAAAAATTGCTGCCGCATTTTCCCAACAAGTACATGGCATTCTAGCGGATGAACCAACCAGCCACCTTGATCTCAATGGAATAGATCTACTTATTGGTCAACTTAAAGCATTTGATGGAGCATTACTTGTTATCAGTCATGACCGATATTTTCTTGATATGGTTGTAGACAAGATATGGGAGTTAAAAGACGGTAAAATTACGGAATATTGGGGTGGTTACTCGGATTACTTGCGTCAAAAAGAAGAAGAGCGACAACACCAAGCCGTAGAATATGAGCTGATGATGAAGGAACGGGAGCGATTAGAATCTGCTGTGCAAGAAAAACGCCAGCAAGCTAATCGATTAGACAATAAGAAAAAAGGAGAAAAATCCAAAAACTCTACCGAAAGTGCTGGACGACTTGGGCATGCAAAAATGACTGGCACCAAGCAAAGAAAACTGTATCAGGCAGCTAAGAGTATGGAAAAGCGTTTGGCTGCATTAGAAGATATTCAAGCACCAGAGCATTTGCGTTCTATTCGTTTTCGTCAAAGTTCAGCCCTAGAACTGCACAATAAGTTCCCGATTACGGCAGATGGTCTGAGCTTAAAATTTGGTAGCCGTACTATCTTTGATGACGCTAACTTTATAATACCGCTTGGCGCTAAAGTCGCTATAACTGGATCGAATGGAACAGGGAAAACGTCCTTGTTAAAAATGATATCAGAACGTGCTGATGGATTAACCATATCTCCAAAAGCTGAAATTGGCTACTTTACACAAACAGGATATAAATTTAACACGCATAAATCTGTGCTCTCCTTTATGCAGGAAGAGTGCGAGTACACAGTTGCGGAAATTCGTGCAGTATTGGCTTCAATGGGGATCGGAGCGAATGATATTCAAAAAAACTTATCCGACTTATCGGGAGGTGAAATCATCAAACTGCTTTTATCCAAAATGCTTTTAGGAAAATATAATATTTTGCTTATGGATGAACCAGGAAACTATCTTGACCTAAAAAGTATTGCCGCATTAGAAACAATGATGAAGTCCTATGCAGGAACTATTATCTTCGTATCTCATGACAAGCAATTGGTCGATAATATTGCTGACATTATCTACGAGATCAAAGACCACAAAATCATCAAGACTTTTGAGAGAGATTGTTAATGATAGCCAATCTAATCCGAACATTAATTATTGAACTCTTTAAAGGAAATTAAAAATGACAATTCAAGATATTCAATCACTTGCTGAAGCACACGGCTTGTTGCTTACGGACAAAATGAATTTCAATGAAATGGGCATTGATTTTAAGGTCGTTTTTGCTCTTGATACAAAGGGGCAACAATGGTTGCTGCGTATTCCTCGTCGTGATGGCATGAGGGAACAAATCAAGAAAGAAAAACGCATTTTAGAATTGGTAAAAAAACATCTTTCTGTAGAGGTTCCTGATTGGAGAATTTCATCTACAGAATTAGTGGCTTATCCCATACTTAAAGATAATCCTGTTTTAAATTTGGATGCTGAAACCTATGAAATAATTTGGAATATGGACAAAGATAGCCCGAAATACATAACATCTTTGGCAAAAACCTTATTTGAAATCCATAGTATTCCTGAAAAAGAAGTTCGGGAAAATGATTTGAAAATTATGAAACCTTCAGATTTAAGACCTGAAATAGCAAACAATTTGCAGTTAGTAAAATCTGAAATTGGTATAAGTGAGCAATTGGAAACCCGCTACAGAAAATGGTTGGATAATGATGTTCTATGGGCAGATTTCACCCAATTTATACATGGCGATTTATATGCTGGGCATGTACTAGCTTCAAAGGATGGAGCTGTTTCAGGCGTTATTGATTGGTCAACAGCCCATATAGATGACCCAGCGATTGATTTTGCTGGGCATGTAACTTTGTTTGGAGAAGAAAGCCTCAAAACTCTAATCATCGAGTATGAAAAACTAGGGGGTAAAGTTTGGAATAAACTATATGAACAGACTTTAGAAAGAGCAGCGGCCTCTCCTTTGATGTATGGTTTATTTGCCTTAGAAACTCAAAATGAAAGCCTTATCGTTGGAGCAAAAGCTCAGTTGGGAGTTATATAATTTAAAAATATGATTGCTGAGAACTGCCTTGTTTTGAAACTTGGTTGGCTTTAATTAGTTTTTAGTATTCTTTATAGAAAATGCCTCGATCAAGGGGCATTTCTAACAATCATTTAACATAAAATTTCTTATGCGAAATTTAGGTCTTATCCCAAATAAATCCATTAAAAAGA
>NZ_VOZT01000009.1:0-92775 GCF_013419625.1 Acinetobacter sp. YH12070
AAATATATATCGTTGGCAGAAGAAATTATTTAGACCAATTATCAAAAACTTCATTGATGACTTTATTCTCGATAAAAATCATCTGCTACCACAGAGAATCTATAAATGATAGTGCGTAAGTCCTATATAAGTTCAAGATATTTCTTTGAATTGTAAGGTGCTCTGAATGACTGTTCAGCTAAGGTTTTGTTTTTCTATTTAAGTTACTGAATTTATAATTAAATAAGGAGTTTTTTATAAGCATTCCTATTTTTTATTTTGCTAATACGAAACAACTGAATTAATCTTCGCGGATTAAGTTTGAGGTCAAAGTATGATTTCATGGTTTTTTATTGGTCTAGTTATCAGTATTTTGTTAACGCCAGGACCAACCAATACCTTACTCGCATCTTCGGGTATTCAAGTTGGGCTACGTAAATCATTCCGACTCATTCCAGCGGAAGCCTTTGGTTATCTTATTTCGATTAGCCTATGGGGTTTTTTCATTGGTAAAATTTCCGTACATCTCCCTTTACTGCCGATCATTTTGAAATTGTTTAGTGCCGGCTATATTCTATTTCTGGCTATGCGATTATGGCGTACAGCAACTGTCGCTGAAAATTTTAATCAAAAGGGCATTCGTGCACGCGAACTTTTTGTTGCGACGTTATTAAACCCCAAAGCATTATTATTCGCATCTGCGATTTTTCCTGCATTGGCTTGGCAAAATGCGCAGTATTATGTAGCTCACATGCTGATCTTTTTGTTGTTGATTGTTCCTATTGCATTCTTTTGGACCTTCCTTGGTTCAGTTTTGGCCTCGAATAAAATTAGTTGGCTCAATCAAGCCAATTTACAACGAACAGCATCTCTAGTCTTGGTCAGTTTCTCTATTCCACTGAGTTATTCTGCGATTTTAAAACTCTAAAATGATTTGAAAATGACTAAATCCGCTTAGTTCGGCAAAGCTTATTTTCATTAAGTCGGATTTCAGTTAAAGTACCACGCAATAATTGATTTAAGTTTTTGGATAGAGATAAATGGCTATTAAGTCTGATCGTTGGATTCGCGAAATGAGCGAAAAACACGGCATGATTGAACCGTATGCAGAAAACCAAGTCCGTTATGATGAAAATGGCGAAAAGCTTATTTCGTATGGCGTGTCGAGCTATGGTTATGACGTGCGCTGTGCTCGTGAATTTAAAGTCTTTACCAATGTTCATTCAGCAATTGTTGACCCTAAAAACTTTGACGATAAAAGCTTTATTGATATCGAATCAGACGTTTGTATCATTCCGCCAAACTCGTTTGCACTAGCACGTACAGTCGAATATTTCCGTATTCCACGTAATGTGTTAACCGTTTGTTTGGGTAAATCAACCTATGCTCGCTGCGGTATTATTGTCAATGTGACGCCTCTTGAACCAGAGTGGGAAGGTCACGTGACTTTAGAATTTTCGAATACAACCAACTTGCCTGCACGTATTTACGCGGGTGAAGGTGTCGCACAAATGTTGTTCTTTGAATCAGACGAAGTGTGTGAAACCTCTTATAAAGACCGTGGTGGTAAATACCAAGGTCAAACCGGTGTGACTTTACCGAAAGCTTAATCCTTCGGATTTAGTTTAAAAAAAGCGGGCGAATTAGCCCGCTTTTTTGTTGGGTCATTCATCGGAAAATAGACCATTCGGTGGGGAAGTTTTTGCAATTGAGTAATTATTCAGCATAATAAAAAGTTAAGTGACTGGTCTATCACAAGTCTCCATTTAAGGAATAAATGGACAATAACATCAAAGCCAGTTCTCAGGAATAAATATAAGAGAGATGCAGAGCATCTGATAAAAGGAAGGTCGAGATGACTCAATTCACCCAGGCTAAGTTATTCCGCCAGAGTTGCTTAGCAGCCGCAGTCAGCATGTTTGCTGCACCATCTGTTTATGCGCTTCAAGATTTATCAGATGAAGCACTTTCAGCCACAACGGGTGAAGGTGTTGCACTCACTTTAGAAAATTTCAAAATGGTCTTTCAAGGCCCAAATGACCGTTCTGCGGCTTCTAGTTATGCATCTGCTATGGTTGATCCCGGGAAAAATGATACAGGTTTTATTCGAATTATTCCTACAGGTGAAAACTATGAACAATTAGGCCAGCGTGCTTACGATAAAATCTATAAAGCTGCATATGTTGATGCCTATCAGCAAGGCCGAGTTACGGGCTATAACGGTGTTTATGACTCCACTTTCTTAAGTTCTAAAAGCACCTATGAGACCAATAATGCTACACGTATTACCAATGAAACCATAGCAACATATTCAACAGAATATCGTGGCCGATTAGTACAGTCTTATCTTGAATCACCAACGATGCAGGCATATTACAATCAGCGTTATGCAGATTATAAAGATGGTACTATTATTTCGGGCTTAGAAACTGATGGAACAACAAAGAATACGTTGACAGTAGGTCAGGATAATAAATCTAAAGAATATGCACTGCAAAATACGTATGAGATGATTGAGTTACTATACGGTAACAATAGTACGGGTAATTTACCGACCACTTCGACTTTTTATAAAAATTTTGTCTCAGGAAAAATTACCCGTTCAAATATCATAGATACAACAAAAAATGCTCAGTTGAATGCCAAAGCGGCAGAAACCCTCAATCAGTTGGCAACTGACTATGCCAAGCTTGAAGCTCAAAAGGCAAGCGATGCAGCATTAGCAACGGTGAAAAAAAATGCTGAGATTACAGCCAAACAAATTGCATCTACTGCAACCGTATCGAGCCTCAGATCGAAAGCAGATGTATTTATATATGGCTTAGCCCTGTCCAATAGTAAAGATAAAAATGGCAAAAGTTCATTAGCAACACGCTATACCGATCAAGGGTTTAATTGGGGTACAGCAGAAAACCCGTGGCTTTTTCATGCAGGAAATCAAGATGTTGAACAATTTGCGAAAGATAATAAGGGGAATGTTGGTTACTTAGCGATTGAGGCACCATTAAAGAAAATTGCAGCAGATGATGCATCTAACAACATCAAACTTGGTTTGTGGATGGATGTATTTTCACGGTCTTTGAATTCAAGCAATGTTGTTGATGCGATTACCGGTGCGCCGACCAGTGGCTTAGATAAAGACTATCGTTTACGTACTCAAATTGTTGCGAATGGTTTGAGTTTTAATGGTTCACAAGTTCGAATTTTTCAAACCCTAAAATCAACAAATACCAACTATAACCAAACTTTAGGTTTAGCCAGTTTAATTCGTATTAATACCAATGATCGTGCTGAGTCACTGAGTATCAATGATGGAGATTTGGATGCTCGCGGTATGCGTATCAGTACAGCTGCACGCTCCGAATTGGATGATGGAACAGCAGCGACACCAGCGATGGATCGTTCTGCAGCTCCAATCTTTCATGAAACTGAAGGTCTATATTTATATAGCCCAAATATCAATTTAGTTTTAGGAAATATGTATCAGCCCTTTATTGTGGGTTCAGAAGGTCGAAATATTATTTTGGAAGTGACACGTATTCCAAATGTACCTTCTATTTACAGTAAAATTTATACTTACTATACGGATATCGCTGGTAATACCACAGGTACATCGGGTTTAACTGCTGCAGACTTTAAAGGTTCAACCTGTAATGTCTATAGTTGTGGCACGGAGTTAAAAGCAAACTCTTCAGATGCGACAGCACTATATCAAGGGCGTAATGCAACACACAGTAGCATTGCGATCGGTACAGTAGAGCGCTTGCCTGGTAATCTGTTGAATGCAAAAAGTACGGATACTGCGACAGGTGTGGTGTTTAAAGGTGTCAATGGACAAAGCACGAATTTAGGATCTGTTGCCATAGATGGCGTATTGATTCAGCACTTAAAAATAAGAACAACAGGGCTGTAGGAGAAATCACATGTATAAAATTTTATGCGCTGTTGTTTGTGCTGCACTGACACAAACTCATGCAGGTTTAGTGTCTATGGATAATAGGGAACTTACCGCTGCAACCGGTCAAGGCGGTGCAGATCTCAGTTGGACGCTTTCATTAAACCATCAATACGCCAATGATATGTCAAAAAACAACATATCAAACATGGATGCGAATGGTAAAACAACGCAAGCATTTTATGGATATCAATGTTCATCCAATGAGTTTTGTCGCTTAGCACTTGCACCCAATAATCATGTGGATGCAAATGGTAATAAGAAATGGTTGGTGTTTAAACAGTTTCAAGGAACGTTACAGATCGATCAATTTTCACTAGATGGTGTGACGATTATCAATCGTGAAGGTAATCCACAAACGGCTATGCAGTTGACATTTTATGATGATAAGCCATTAAAAATTAGGAATTTAGGCTTTGCTACGTTGGCGGTGGAAACAGGTACGACAGGTAAGGAAGGTTATGAGAATACCAGTACTTATACGACCTATACCGAAAAGAAAGCTGATGGAACAACTTCAACTTTAGCTGTGCCTGATTTTGATCGTGGTTCAGAACAAGGATTTATGGGTGTTAATGTGCATGGCAACATGCACATGAGTGGAAAGTTAAACATCTTCAGTTTTAACTGCACTGGAAATGGTGCAGGTCGCTGTTAATCAGCTGTGACTGAATATAAGGATATAGTGATGAAAAAAATAACAACTTTGACGGCACTCGCAACCAGTATTTTACTTGCTCAACACACCTATGCTTTTGAAGCAATGACCGACGAAAGCTTGGGTGCAGTTACTGGCCAAGATGGTATTTCGATTACCCATGAAGTTTCTAGAGTCAAAGTCGATCAATTAAATTGGGTTGACCCAACCGACCAAAATAAGATGAAAATGGGTTTGCACAATGTACAAATAGATGGCGTTGGACAAAGTACCATTAGATCAAAATTAGATTTTGATGTGGGGACGACGGATGCAGGTGTAGGTATGCGTATTGCAGCCAGTGTCAGCCCATTTACGGCTGTTGCACAAAATATTATGCTGCTCTGTCAAGGTACGACGTGCCAAACGCCTGCGCAAAACTTAGGTTCACTTACGATTGCAACATCTTCACCTTTAAAAGTATTACTTGAAACCAGCAATGGTCTATTTAACCGTAATGATACGGCGTATATGGAATTTCAATTGCAAAATGCCAGTATTAGTCATGGTATGAATGGATATAGCGTAACCTTAAAGGACTTTAACTTTAACTTTGCTGGTTCAGGTTATATGTATGTTGCAGCTGATGAAGGCATTGTTCTCACCACAAAATCTACAGGGAGCAAAGATCATACGGTCAATTTGGGGCGGGTCAAGGACACATCAGATGTGCATAGCTCACGTAGCGATGCCACAAACCCCGGCGTTAATATCGATTTACGATACGGTACCGATGGTGGTGCACAGCGCAATTTAATTCGTATGGGAGCATCGGGTGCTGTCACTAATGCACGAGTGGCCTTAAACGCCAATCAAGAAGGAATCAAAGATTTTGGTCTAGCAACGAAAGCTTCAGGATATGAGTCTGTTGGTTCAGGTGGTTTACATTTAGGAGTGCGCGCGGATTTTACTTCAAAGGATGATCCGAGTCTTGTTGCAGGTCAAGCACCGACAACCTTAGAAATTGGCCATACGGGTATTGGTAGTTATGCCATTGAATTTTCTAATTTAACGTCTTTAGTTGCTGATAAAAATGCCTATATTGATTTTGGCGATATTTATATCAATACCATTCAAGCCAAAAGCCTTGATTTTCTGGTAAATGATAAATTAAAAGCGACATTAGGCTTAACCAATAATGTTTTAACCCAGAATCTGTCAAATCAAACGGCGGGTGGAAATTTTGCACTTGTGGCGATTCGTGGTATGGATTTTCAGTCCATCGCGCGTACCGCACGATTTATTTCTGATAACTCAATTGCTGCAATTGCAAGTAATGACAACAGTTGGGGGATTGGTATCCCGATTTATAATATGAATGCCAATGTTGCATTATCAGAGAAAAAATACAGTTATAAAAATGCGGCTGAAAAATCAGGTATTGGCTATAACCTTGTAATGAGCACAGATGGTTATGGTGTTGATAAAAAAACAGGAACACCAAGTACAACTTCCATTATTTTGATTGATGGTAAAAAAGGTATTAATGGTCAAGAAGTCAATTATTATGCAGGCTTACGAAACATCAATGCCCTTATTCAATCTGATGGTGTGATTGGTTATGAAAATGATGGCATCTATGTACGTGCAGATAATTTATTGATTGCAGCTAATGCCGAGTTAGCGATTGGTCAACTTCCGGGTTCAACCTATAACTGTGCGACTACAGCTTCTGCCAAATGTGGGACTACAGTACCTTTAGATAATTTCTCTAAACGTGATGATGTGTTGACGAATATTGCGTTTAAACTTGATGGTAAAGGTGAGCTATTTATAGTACCGGGCCTAAATGACAGTGCAGAAAATAATTATTTATCTTTTCGTGGAAGCTTTGAATTTAAAGCATTAACAGATGCTGAAAAGAAAGATCAAAAAGTTATGGGAAGCTATTTAAGTTTGATGAATGAAGATGTAAATGCCAGCGGTGTCGTTTCAGCTTCAAGTATCAATATTAATAAAATGCAGGGCGATCTAGGTTTTGATGCTCGAATTAAAATGAAACAAGATTCGGTAGAGTTTGATAATCAGGTGAAATTCAATCCAACCAATAATATGTCTAAAGCGTTTCGTGCAGAAGTATCGATGTTAACAAATGGCAATATGCAAAAGATGGCGGATATAGCCCTAACCGGTGGAACAATGCGAAGCACCATGGGGATTACTCCACGCTAATAATATTAAATCAATAACAAATAAATAAAATAACGAACAGGGAATTTGTTATGAAAAAGAAGTTAATCAGAGGTTTGATCTTCTCGACATTTGCGATGAGTAGCTTATCTCATGCAATGATGGCTTTAGATGATGAAAGCTTATCAAAAGTTGATGGTCAAGCATTACTCTCCATGGAATATACGCAGGGGTATAATTCTGTGGATGAGAGTGGACAAGCCGTAGACCAATCCAATGTCGGCTTTTATAAGCTTGGTTTAGAAGCTGAAATGGAGCTCAATGCCAATATTAAAAAGCTGCAATTGGGTTGTGGTGGTGCAAATGGCTCAGGTGCTTGTGATATTGATATCGATCATATTTCATTGAGTGGATTGCCTGTAAATAGCAATTATACGTCGGATGAACGTGCGGCAACTTCTGCTTTGTTGACCAATCCTTTTATCGAAATTGCAATTAAAGATCCCAAATCAGCTGCAACTCGTGAAGTGATGGGCTTTCGTCTGAGCGCTGAAAAAATTTCTGGGTTAATGACATTAGGTACAGAAAATAGTAATACACCCAATGGTATCAACACCTTTAGTGGGTATATGAAAACCAAAGCGTCTGCGGGTGTTGCAACAACTGCCGAGCGTGTGATGGACTATGCTTCTACGCAGCAATACATTGAAGGGGCTGTTAAGGGGACATTATTTGGTGCTGAAGTTGATCTACCGCTTCACTACAAATCAGATAATTATTCCTTTAATTTAAAATCAACCACAGCACCTTTTACAATTCCAGCCACTGTCGTGAGCGGGAATAGAATTAAGGATAATATTGCGGTATTAAAAGGCACAGGTACAGTTGATCGTCTAGATTTTAGTGGTCCATTAGAAGCTCAGATCTCTCTACTTGGGTTAAATATTAATTTGAATAAAGACGTAACAGGCTATCTTACTGGACTACAAACCGATATTACGGTAAATCAAAGTTTAGGTTTGATCCATGCACTTTATCTAAATAACCCTGCTTCGTTATCCTTACAAGCTCAAAAAATACTCTGGCCTGGTGCTGCAGTTGCAGCAGAAAGAGGTTGGTGGTTGGCGATGGAAGATGAGGTCGATTTGGGGAGTATTACACCTTCAGATAAAGTGGCGATTACGGATGAAGTGTTGAAACAAACGATCGCTGGAATTAACCATGACTTAAGTACCAATGTTCGTAATTGTGGAGATTTAATCTTTGGTTGTGTTGCAGGTTCGGCTTTAGATGTTAAAGAAATTAAAAACCCGTCATTAATTGATTTCCCATTAAACAATTTAAAACTTTCTGGACAGGAGTTTCGTTCTAACTGCTTCGGCGGGCTGAAATTCTGTTAAGGCTTAAAGTATTTAATATAAAAAAATCCCGCACTTAGCGGGATTTTTTTTATATTTAGCGCAAATTATTTTGCAATTTTCGCTAAAAGGTCTTCTTTACTGAGGTTGCTTGATTCTTCATCACGGCGACCTTTGTACTCAAATGTACCAGCATCCAAACCTTTCTCACCAATAACGATACGGTGTGGAATACCTGTTAACTCGATATCAGAGAATTTAACACCTGGACGTTCATTACGATCATCTAGAAGAACATCATAACCAGCAGCAGTTAATTCTGCATACAGTGCTTCAGCTGCTTCTAACGTGCGCGGTGATTTATGTGCATTCATTGGCACAATAGCAACTTCGAAAGGAGCAATTGCAGACGGCCAAATAATCCCTTTGTCATCGAAGTTTTGTTCAATTGCAGAAGCAACAACACGGGTTACACCAATACCATAGCAACCCATAGTCACAACGAGAGGTTTGCCGTCTTCACCTAAGACTTTACAGCCAAGTGCTTCAGAGTATTTTTGACCCAACTGGAAGATATGACCAACTTCGATACCACGTTTAATCAAGATTGTACCTTGACCGTCTGGAGAAGGGTCACCTTCAACAACATTACGAAGGTCATAAACTTCGGTGTATTGTGCATCACGTTCCCAGTTTACACCTACAGCATGTTTATCGACTTGGTTTGCACCAGCAACAAAGTCTGAAAGTACAGACGCTGCACGGTCAACAATAACTGTAATGCCTTTTTCGGTTAAGCCTTGAGGGCCACAGAAACCAGCCGTTAAACCTAAGTCAGCCAATTGTGCTTCAGTTGCAAAGGCCAATGGAGCAGCAATTAATGGGTGTTTTTCAGCTTTAATTTCATTCAGTTCATGGTCGCCACGTAGGAATAAGGCAACCACTGGCGCAGCTTTACCTTCTTCAGCAACACCTTGAACCAACAATGCTTTTACAGATTGAGCAGGTTTTGATTTAAGGAATTCAGAAACATCAGCTATGGTTTTTTGATTTGGTGTATCAATAATTTCAAGTGCTTTAGTCGGAGCAGCACGTTCACCAACTAGTACGGCTTCAGCCATTTCTACGTTAGCAGCATAATCTGACTCTGTAGAGAATGCGATGTCATCTTCACCGCTAGAAGCAAGTACGTGGAATTCATGAGAACCCGAACCACCAATTGAACCTGTATCCGCTTGAACTGGACGGAAATTTAAACCTAAACGCGTGAAAATCTTGCAGTAAGCTGCATACATGTTGTCATAGGTTTCTTGTAAAGAGGCTTGGTCAACATGGAAAGAATAGGCATCTTTCATGATGAATTCACGTGAACGCATCACACCGAAACGAGGGCGGATTTCGTCACGGAATTTGGTTTGTACTTGGTAGAAGTTTGCAGGCAATTGCTTATAGCTTTTCAACTCATTGCGAGCAAGATCTGTAATCACTTCTTCATGTGTAGGGCCAAGTACAAAGTCATTGTTATGACGGTCTTTAAAACGTAAAAGTTCTGGACCATATTGTACGAAACGACCTGATTCTTCCCATAAAGATGCAGGTTGAGTGACAGGCATCAGGACTTGAAGTGAACCAGCACGATCCATCTCTTCGCGGATAATCGCTTCAACTTTATTTAATACGCGAACGCCCATCGGCAGCCAAGTGTATAAACCTGAAGCCAATTTACGAATCATCCCGGCACGAAGCATAAGCTGATGTGAAATAACTTCAGCATCGTTTGGGGTTTCTCTTAACGTTGCAAATAAAAAGCGACTCGCGCGCATGGAAACTGTCCTAAAAAATTAAGCGTTAAAGTGGAGAGTATACAATAAAAAATGAGGTGAACATTTCCAAAGTCACCTCATTTTAGATTTTGTCATTATGACATGATTTTTTTAGCCTGACGTGCAAGGAAGTTTCGGAAATCATCCAAATAGGTAAAAATCACCGGCACAACCACAAGTGTTAGTAGGGTAGAGGTAATCACCCCGCCAATCACGGCATGTGCCATTGGTGCACTTTGTTCACCGCCTTCACCTAAACCAAGTGCAAGCGGAACCATACCCATCACCATTGCACTGGTGGTCATTAAAATGGGACGTAAACGGGTTTTACCTGCTTCAATAATCGCTTCATAACGATCTACACCATGATCCATGGCTTTTTTAATAAAGTCGATGAGTAGAATTGCGTTCTTTGTCACCAAGCCCATGAGCATAATAATCCCGATAATGGAAAAGAGGTTCATGGTTGAATTAAATAAGAATAGGGCTAAGAAAACTCCAATCAATGATAAGGGTAATGAAGCCATAATGGCTGCAGGGTGAATGAAGCTATTAAATTGTGAACCCAAAACAATATAAATAAATACAATAGAGAGGGTAATCGCTGTCATTGCATAACCTGCAGATTCAGCCATATCTTTATTGGCACCTTGCGTGACAAAACTATAACCCGGTGGCAAGTCGAAATTTTTCTCAATCTCATTGATTTCGGCACCAATATCACCCGCGGGACGACCTGCCGTGTTGGCTTCAACCATCACTTCACGTGCTAGATCACGACGGTTAATTTGTGAAGCACCGAGCGTTTCTTCAAAGCTAGCCACACTTGCCAATGGAACCAAGATAGGTAAGCCTACGGCATCGGTTTTTTGTGATGTGATGTACATGCTTTGAATGTCAGTTGGCAGACGACGCTGATCTTCAGTGAGTCGTAAATTTACATCATAGGTTTCGCCTTTATCATCCTTCCACGTTGTTACATTATCCCCCGCAAGAAGAGGGCGTAACACATTGGCGATCTGATTGACGGATAAACCTAAATCACTGGCTAAAACGCGATTTATATGTACACCTAGCGTCGGTTTAGGTTCTTTAAGCGAGCTTTCTAAGTCGACAATACCTTCGACTTTGGCAACTTCAACCAAGAATCGATCTGAAATGCGTTGTAACTCATCCAAGTCGGGGCCTTTAATCGAGATCATGACCGGCTTTTGACCGCCCGAAACTGTTTCATCAGCTGAGGCAATCGAGGTAATGGTAATACCTGCTATATGTTTTAAGCGGGTACGGAATTCATTGTTGAGATCCGTTAATGTTTGACTACGCTCCGTACGTGGTGAAACAGTGACACGAATGCTAGCATGGTTTTTACCCCGATCAGTGGCACTATTAATTGCACCATAAGTGGCTTTGACTTCTGGATGTTGGCGAATGATACGATCTACTTGCTTAAGCTTAGCCTGCGAATATTCAAGGGTTGCATCAACTGGTGTTTCAAATTTGATCCGAATTTCACCTTTGTCTGGTACGGGTACAAATTCAGTTCCGATCATTTTGGATAAAGCTAATGCGCCAAATAGAGACGCGACGGCGATTAAAAGGGTAATGAGCCTAAATTTTAAAGCAAGCTTGAGTAATTTTTCATAATGATGGCTTAGGTTGTCGAGCTTGCCCGAAATCCAGTTAAAAAAACGTTTGATTTTACCCGGCTTTTTATTTGGATCGTGGCGCTCTGCCCAGTGAGCAGACAACATGGGGTCAAGGGTGAAACTCACAAACATTGAAATCAGTACAGCGGTACTGACGGTTACACCAAATTGATAGAAGAAACGCCCAATAATGCCGCCCATAAATGCCACAGGTAAAAATACCGCGACAATGGTCAATGTTGTGGCCAATACAGCTAAACCAATTTCTTTTGTGCCGTCGAGTGCAGCGGTGACGTGGTCCTTGCCCATATCGGCATGGCGGACAATATTTTCGCGTACTACAATGGCATCATCAATCAGGAGACCGATACTCAGTGAGAGAGCCAGTAGGGTCATCATATTGATGGTAAAACCAAAAATCCAAACAAAGGTGAGGGTACCTAGTAGCGAAATCGGTAGGGTTAAACCTGTAATGGCTGTCGAACGAAATGAGCCGAGAAATAACAATACAATGAGTACCGCAAGTACTGCACCTTCAATAATCGTACGTGCCACGTCTTTAATGCTGCCACGAATACCTTTTGAAGAATCAACCACAATTTCTGCGGTCGTGCCTTGCGGCAATTGCTTTTGGATTTTACTTAAGGTTTTACGGGTATTATCAACAACCTCAATCACATTAGAGTCCGAACTTCTCAGAATGTCGACAGCGACGGCTGTTTTACCATTCAGATAAGCACTCGACTCCATTTCAGCTTGGCTATCTTCTATTTCGGCAATTTGTTTGAGATAAATCGGCGCGCCATTTTTATTGGCAACCACTAAATCTCCAAAAGAATTTGGGTGAATAACCCGAGATTTAATTTCGACCACCAATTCTGAGTTCTTTTGTTTTAAGGTTCCTCCCGGAACTTCAATATTTTCAGATTTTAGGGTGTTTATAACTTGATCGATCCCAATCCCGAAACTTTGTAATTTTTGCGGATTTACTTGTATTCGAATTTGTCGCTGCGCATCGCCCAATAAATTGACCGTACCTACACCGGGAACTGTTCTGAGCTGTGGCACAATCCGTTGATTGAGATAGGAACTCAAATCACGTAAAGACATGTCCTTCGATTCAAAAACAATCGACATAATCGCACTGGCAGTAGGGTCGTAGCGTTCTACAATCGGGTCATCAATTTCATCACGAAATTGTGCGGTTACTGGTGCAACTTTATCTCGAATATCTTGTGCAGCTACCGAGGATGAGACATCTAGATTAAATTCGACAATGACCGTGGATAAACCTTCACTGGACTGTGAAATCACTTGCTTGAGGCCAGAAATGGTATTGATCTGATCTTCAAGTTTCTTAGTGATTTCAGATTCGACAGACTCAGGAGAAGCACCTGGATAGTTGGTGTAGACCACAACAAAAGGGAAGTCGACATCAGGAAATTCCTCAACGCCCATACGTTGCCAAGAAGCGAGTCCTAGCACCATCAGACAGAACATCATCATGATGGTGAAAACAGGATATTTCACACTAATTCGGGTTAACCACATAACAACTGTCCTGCCTTATTCTTTTAATTTTGGCTGATACTTACATCTTGTTTGATATCTGAATCATTAAATTTAATTCGGCTGATCAGATCACTATTTTGTAAGCCCTGAACAATCGCGGTGTTATTGCTATAATTCTGATTCAAAATTTGTACAGGCACTTTGGCAATTTTATTTTGACGAATGACCCAGACATAAGGTTGGTCTTTTAGACTTTGAATGGTATCGAGTGGAATTTTTTGGCCTGAAATATTATCGGTACCTAAAATGTGACCTTCGACAAAAGCACCAATACTTAATGATGTAATGGTTTCATTTGGGGCTGCAAAAAATTCAATTTGACGACTAGCCTGATCGGCAATTGGTGAAATCCGACTGATTTGTGCTGTGAGTAAATTGCTATTGCCTTGGATGTTATATTCAATCTTTTGTCCAATTTTCAGCGCTGCTTGCTGATCACTTGGTAATTTGGCTTGAATTTCTAATTGGTCTGGATTGACGATTTCAAAAAGGGTTTGTCCGGCAGCAACCGTTTGTCCCGGTTCAACATCACGCTTGGTAATCACGCCTTGGATAGGGCTATAAATGGTGCCGTCTTGATTGGCTTTACGTGCAATATCGACATTGGCTTGTTGGGCGCGAACATTTTCCATTTGAGCTTGGTAATCGACACGACTTTGTTCAAACTCTACTTTGGAAATAAAGCCTTGATTTAGCAAGCGCTGTTTACGTTCCATCATCAGTTTAGCTTGATTGGCTTGAGCTTGCGTGGATGCGAGGTTCGCTTGAGATTGAGCAAGACGTGCTGCATTGTCTTGATTATTTAAATGCACTAACACTTGGCCTTTGCTGACACGTTGCCCGACCTCTGCATTAACATTGGTTGCAGTCGCAGTGACTTGGGCTTGAATACTGCTCTGATTGACCGCCCGAATGGTACCTGTAAAGGCAGTTTTTGAAATGGCGTTGCCTTGTTCGATCGTCACCAGATCTTGTTGAATTAATTCAATCTTATTTTCTGGTTTTACACTTTGCTGCGGATCTTCTTTTTGACATGCAGCCAAAGTCAGGCTTATGCAAAGCAGGCTAAGCTTTAAAAATGGGGATGATTGCTGTGCAGATTGCATAATGGTCCTTATATCAGCGGTCTACAAAAGCAATTGAATAACAAGTTTATTCCATCGCTTTTAAACGCGTAATAATTCTGTCGTATTCAGCTTCTGTATTTCGATAGCGAGTTTGTAACGATTGAATGTATTCTTTTTTCGCTACCATATTTTTTTGATTATTATCCAACATTGTTTTTAATTTTGCCGGAACGGTTTCACCTTTTCGAAAATGTTCACGTTCTTGGCGAACAAATAATACACGATCATTTTGTAATTGTTTTAATTGTTCTTGTTCAAACACGATCTGTTTACGTATACCAGTCAGTGCATCACGCTTTTTAATGGCCGCAGTTCGGCTATTGGTATAGGCTTTTTTAAGTTTGATATCTGAAGCTTGCTGACGTGCTTGGGCAGCACGCTGAGGAGCTTGTCTAACGTCCGCTTCAGCATTGTAGGGGCGGTTACGTTTAATCACTTGCATATTTTGATCAAGTGCTTCATAACCATAGCGGATGTGATTTGGTGTCACATTGGTACTGATGTTTGCTATGCCTTTACTGTCATAGTAACGATACCAAGTCGCCTTTTGTGGTTGCTGCGTATTGGTTGGTGCAGCAAATAAAAGCGGGGTATAAGCCAGTAAACAAGTCGTCAGAATGACTTTTTTTGAGAAATGTTTAAGGCCAATCAAGTGAATTTTTTTTGTAAACGGACTCAACCTTGTACTCCCCAGTTTAAAGTTGACTAAATTACTTATTTTAAAGTAATAATCTTGCTATAATATGCTTAATTAAGACAATTAAATACTATTCCAAGTTAAAAAAAAATCGTTGGTCATCGGAAAGTGTGAAGCAGTTAATAAAAACAAGAAATCTTGTGTGTTTGCGCAGAAAATGTTCGTTGAAAACGCAAGTAAAGATATGTTAAAAATGTTCACAACTTGTAAATAATAATGCTGCTAACTTAATTGTTTGTACATCCTCAATGGGTAGGGTCAATAAATGGACGATAAATTCCAAAATCTAAAAGTCATGGTAATTGATGATTCAAAAACCATTCGTCGTACGGCCGAAACGCTGCTTCAGCGTGAAGGATGTGAAGTAGTCACTGCTGTAGATGGTTTTGAAGCACTTTCAAAAATTGCAGATGCGAATCCAGATATCGTATTTGTCGATATTATGATGCCACGTCTTGATGGCTATCAAACTTGTGCCCTGATTAAAAACTCTCAAAATTATCAAAATATTCCTGTGATTATGCTTTCAAGTAAAGACGGTTTATTTGATCAGGCGAAGGGTCGTGTTGTGGGTTCGGATGAATACTTAACGAAGCCATTCAGTAAAGATGAATTGCTGAATGCAATCCGTAATCACGTTACAGCTTAATTAGATTTTTTATTTTTGGGGGAAAAAGCATGGCACGTATCCTAATCGTTGATGATTCACCAACAGAAACTTTCCGTTTTAAAGAAATTTTAGGTAAACACGGATTTGAAGTGATTGAAGCTTCAAATGGGGCAGATGGGGTGACAATGGCTCAAGCTGAGTTACCAGACTTGGTCTTAATGGATGTGGTAATGCCGGGTGTGAATGGTTTCCAAGCAACACGTCAAATTGCACGTGGTGCGACCACCAAACATATTCCGATTGTCATTGTAAGTACCAAAGATCAGGCAACTGACCGTGTTTGGGGTAAACGCCAAGGTGCTTCTGATTATCTAACTAAACCTGTAGACGAAAAACAATTAATTGATGTGATTAAGCAACACCTCAATGCAGGATAAAGCTCTATGGCAGCAAATGGATTTATCGAATTACTTCGAATCGCAAAACGAGGAAACAAAAATTATGTTTCCACTGAAAATGAAGTAAACCGATGGTCAGGCATTGCTTTTGAGATGATGGGGCAATATTACGTTGCTCCTTTAGGTGAAGTAGCTGAAGTGATCTACCCACCAAAATATACGCCAGTTCCCAATACCCAACCTTGGGTGATGGGATTAGCCAATATTCGGGGACGCTTACTTTCTTTGTCTGACCTAGCACAATATATAACCGGTCATCGAAGTAGTTTTTCACCCACTCAAAAAGTTTTATGTATTAGTCATAATGACCATTATGTCGGTTTGGTAGTCGATCAAGTTTTGGGTATTCAACACTTTAATAAGAAAAGTTATTTTTCTAAACATAATGAGTTGGATCGAAATTTACAGGAATATTGTCAGGGGTATTTCCACCAGCATAACCAGCAGTGGAATGTATTTCTCTTCAGTCGTTTACTGCAAAATCCAAAATACATGAACGCATCTATAAAATTTATAAATTAATTGTCGCGCACGAACGAAAGAAGGCGTAATCGGGGAGAAGCTGAATGGGCTTTAAACTTAAAAAGAAAAATACGGGTGAAAGCACCAGTGGTCGTAAAGGCGGTAATGCTTTTCTGGCAAAACTGCAATCACAGACAGATCAATTATCTCGAGTTTTTGGTGATAGTGAAAAATCCAAACCATTTATTTATGGTGCGATTGGTTCATTAGTACTGGCAACGATCATTTTATTATACCTATTCTATAGCGTTCCTCGCGGTAACCAATTGACGCAAAGTTTGGGTGAACTCCGTCTTCTTTCGCAAACAATTTCGCGTCAAGCAACTGAAGCAACAGCTTCGGGTACTGAAGATGCAATGAAAAAATTAATTGCTTCTCAAGATTCGTTCAAAGAAAACTTAGAAACTGTAAAAGATATTCATGCAAATACCGATGCGCTGAAATCTGTAGATACGCAGTGGGCTGAAGTTTCAAAAAGTATTGACTTGATTACTTCGCAACAAAAAATCATTAACAAGCTATATGACACGAACATCGCGATTGGTGAAACCATTCCGGGGATTCAGGCGGAATATAACTTGATGGTCGACCAAATGGCACGTCAAGACATGCCTTCGAACCAGGTGGTTATTGCGAAAAACCAAGTATTCATTGCGGAACGTATTTTACGTTCGATCAGTTCGGTGCTTTCAGGTTCTGATAGCTCACGTGAGTCTGCGGATGACTTCAGTGCCGATACTGAAACCTTCGGTTTGTACTTAAATGCTCAATTGGACGGTAGTGCAGAGCTCGGTGTACAGCGTATTGAAAGCCCTGAATTACGTGAATCACTTGAAGGTATTAAAGCCGAATATGACGACGTATTAAAATCAGCTTCAGCGACGATTTTGAAAAACTCAACGCAAATTGTGAACGTACGTAAAGCATCTTCACAAATTTTTGCTGAGTCAGACAATTTGTTGGGTAATTTAAATCAATTGTCTTCTAACACTGGTCTGAAAACCATTTTACCTGCGGTACTGTTGATTCTTGCATTAACTGCCTTCTTGATCTGTGTATTCAAACTTCTTTCTTTACGTGGTCAATCGGATAAATTCCGTGTAACCCGTCTTCAAGAAGAATATGACCGTAACCAGAACGCGATTTTACGTTTACTCGATGAAATTGCCGATCTTGCAGACGGTGACTTGCGTTCGTATGCGACGGTATCTGAAGACTTTACCGGTGCGATTGCCGACTCGATTAACTTCGCAATCGACCAATTACGTGACCTTGTATCGCGTATTACAGAAACTTCTCAAGAAGTTGCACAATATACGGCGAATACGCAGGGTATTACCAACCAGCTTGCAGAAGCATCTGAGCATCAGGCGCAAGAGATTGCTGGTGCATCTGCCGCGATTAACGAAATGGCAATGTCGATTGACCAAGTATCTTCGAACGCTGAAGAATCAGCTGTCGTAGCAGAACGTTCAGTACAAATTGCTGCAAACGGTGCAGATGTTGTAAACCGTTCAATTGAAGGTATGGACACGATTCGTGAGCAGATTCAAGAAACTTCAAAACGTATTAAACGTTTGGGTGAGTCTTCTCAAGAGATTGGTAACATTGTCGCACTGATTAACGATATTGCCGACCAAACGAACATCTTGGCATTAAACGCAGCAATTCAGGCGTCGATGGCGGGTGAGGCAGGTCGTGGTTTCGCCGTGGTAGCGGATGAGGTACAGCGTCTTGCGGAACGTTCAGCGTCTGCAACCAAACAGATTGAAGGCTTAGTAAAAACCATTCAAACGGATACTAACGAAGCCGTAATTTCGATGGAACAAACGACTTCGGAAGTTGTACGTGGTGCGAACTTGTCTAAAGATGCCGGCGTAGCACTGGATGAAATTCAGTTTGTATCGGGTAACTTGGCGAAACTGATTGCAAACATTTCGGATGCTGCAAAACTTCAGTCTGCTTCTGCAGGTCATATTGCGACAACGATGAACGTTGTACAAGAAATTACCTCGCAAACCACCAGTGCAACATTTGATACTGCACGTTCGGTATCTGAATTGGCGAACATGGCTGAATCATTACGTGAATCTGTATCTGACTTTAAACTCCCAGAGTAAGTCAGGCGCAAACCTGCAGTACCTTAGCTACGGCTAGGGTACTGCACCGATTACAGATAACACATCGATAAGGTGAACTTAACGTCACAGTTAAGTCTTAGGTGATGGTTACAATTAAGTTTGAGCAACCTTCTTGGTGGCAAAACATAAGAAGCCTTAGCTATGAAAGAAATATTAAAAAATTTAGTTGAAACAACTACGCTTCCTGAAGATAGTTATCTTGATCAAGATGCAGAAATTTTAGAGATTTTTGTTGAAGAAATAGAAGAAATCTTTGAAGAACTAGCGGGTTTATTTACAACTTGGTTGGAAAATCCACAAGATAAAGACACTTTAACGACGATTCGTCGTCATTTCCATACCCTGAAAGGTTCAGGTCGTATGGTCGGGGCAAAATCGGCGGGTGAATCTGCATGGGCAGTTGAAGATACGCTGAACCGTGTTATTGCGGGTTCAGTACAGTTAACGCCGACCGTTCAAAAGTTTGCACAAACAGTTTTAAATGTTTATCAATATAAGCTCTATCCACGGTTTAAAAATGTTGCCGAATTGGATGTTGACTTACGTCCATTGGTTTTAATGGGGCAACAATTACAACAAAATATTAGCCTTGAGCCTGCACTCGAAGAATTATTAAAACTGGCAGATCAATTAAAATCTGAAGATGCTGTCACTGGTTTAGAGCTGACTGAAGTTGAAACTACAGAACATGTGGAAGTAGTTGAAAGCACGATCGATGCAGTGGCCGAATCAGAAACAAATCTTGAGCAAGTGGATGCAGATGCATCACTGGTCGAAGAGACTGTGAGCATTTTTATTGAAGAAGCTGAAGAACATCTACAAACGATTGATCAGTTCCTCCAATCTGATGATAGTAAATCACAAGACTATAATGGCTTGATTCGCGCGCTACACACCTTACGTGGTAGTTCGTCGATGGCACAAATCGAAGAGATTTTTGAAGCCAGTTCAAAAGTTGAAAATTTATTCAAAACCTTATTGCAAGACGAAATCGTATCGAGCTCGAAAGAAACTGCTTTATTGATTCAATATGCTGAATTTGTTCGTGATTATTTACACGTGCTCCGTTCAGGGGATAAGGCAAATCTTGCGTCTATTTATGAAACCTTCAAAGCCGCTTGGGATGATTATGGTTTTGCAAGCCAAGATCAATTGGCGCCTGAAGATAATCCGCAAGGTTTGGTTTCTAAACTAATCGAATTAAATATTGATCAGTTATTAGATGCTGAATTTGAGTTTGATAAACGTGCTCTAGCTGAATTCCCAGACTATATTCAACAGCTCAGTCAACAAGCTTTAGAGTTGATTGAACATACGGATAATCGTGCGTCTGTTGGTATCCATGATTTCACGACTCAAATGCGTGCAGCGTATCAGTCTTTAATTGAAAAGCCTGAATTGCTCCATGCTGATTATGGCTATGAGTTATTTGCACAAGCGCATCAAGAATTCATTCACTTATTTGACACCTTAGCTGCGGGTCAGCGTGTGGTGTTAAGTGAAGAGGTTCAGCGTTTCTTAAATGAGCTAGCTGCATTTGTTCAACAAGACATTGAAGCAGTTGCAGCAACGACTACACAAGAAGCCAATATCGTTGCCGAACCTGTTGCCACTGCAGAAGATAAAGCCGCTGTTCCAAATACAACAGCAGTAGACTTTGCACAATTAAGTCAGCGTATCCAACTTGATCATCAACAGATGCAAGCGGCGGATGCGAATAATGACTTTGATGAAGATCTTTTAGGGATCTTTATTGAAGAGGCAGAAGAATTATTGGTGGGGATTGACCAAGACCTCAGTACTTGGACACGTGATCAGACCAATACTTCAGCTTTGAATAATTTAATGCGTTATTTGCATACCCTAAAAGGTGGTGCAAATATGATTGCCGCGTCTCATGTGGGTTTAATTTCGCATGAATTGGAGTCGATTTATGAGCGCATTATTCGTCAGCAAATTTCGATTACTCCTGCGTTAATTCAAATTATTCGCTTGGTGCAGGATGATATTTCAGATCGTATTCAAACCATTCGTGACCAAGGGATCGACTACCCAGCGAATAATGTGATCGATATTCTAAGGAATATTCAGTCAATTGTGGCAGGAGAACATTCAGAACCTGTTGCATTGGCTTCGGCTCCTATTTTAGCTGAAACTGAACAAGCAGCAGTAGAACCAGATGTATCGGTGTCAGAGCCGATGAATGTTGTTGAAGACACAGCAGAAGCAGTGGTTGAAGCTCAAACGACTGCTCACACTGAGTCCGCTGTTGAACATCTTGAACATGCGGTTGCTGATCATGTTGAGCATCCAGATGATGATCTACGTTCTGTCATGGAAGAAACCTTCCTTGAAGAGTCTGAGGAAATTCTTGAACAAGCCGTTCAATTATTAAATCAATGGACTGAACAACGTAGTGACCGTAACGTATTGCTTCAATTACAACGTGCTGCCCACAGTATTAAGGGTGGTGCGCGTATGGTTGAAAATGAACCTGTTGCCGCAATTGCGTATCAACTTGAGACGACGTTTGAGCATTTCGCGGTTCATCATTTCAACTCAAATGCATATGACGGCTTACTCAAAACGACGTTGGCATGGTTAAAAGAAGCGATCTTCAACCACGACTATAGTAATTTTGACAGCATCAAATTGAGCTTAGAGTCCATTCAATATGTGGATGTTACGGTTCAACTGCCAAACCGTGTTGCAGAATTGGAACAAGGTATCGTCAGCAAAGGCTTTGAATTTATTCAAGGTGATGGTGTTGAACCGCCATCGATGTTGGGTGAGTGGACTGAAGCCAATTCTTCTGATAACAGCAATGAGATGATTCGTATCTCGGCTGATCTCGTCGAGAAGATGATTGACTTATCAGGCGAAAACTCGATTAACCGTTCACGTATTGAAATGGACTTAGGTCAGCTAGGCAATACCTTGAATGAAATGGAGTTAGCAATTAAGCGACTTGCTGACCAGTTACGTCGAATGGATGGTGAGCTTGAGTCACAAATTATTGCCAAACATGGTTCTGAAAATTCACGCTATGCGGATTTCGACCCATTGGAGATGGACCAATATTCATCGATTAACCAATTGTCAAAATCTCTAGCCGAATCTGCGTCGGATTTGGTTGACTTCAAGAGTACTTTGGCAGAAAAAATCCGTGATGCGGAAGGTTTGTTATTACAACAATCACGTATTCAGTCAGAAATTCAAGAAAGTCTGATGCGTACCCGTTTGGTGCCATTTGATCGCTTGTTACCACGTTTACAACGTATTGTGCGTCAAACTTCTTCGACCTTGAACCGTCCTGCAGAATTGATTGTTCAAAATACAGAAGGTGAATTGGACCGTACGATCTTAGAGCGTTTGGTGACACCATTTGAACATATGCTGCGTAATGCGGTCGACCATGGTTTAGAAGATACTGCTGACCGTTTGGCTTTGAAAAAGCCAGAAGTGGGTAGCATCGTCTTGAACATTAGTCGTCAGGGTACCGATGTGCTGGTGTCTTTCAGTGATGATGGTAAAGGGATTGATGAAGCCAAGATTAAAGACAAAGCCTTAAAACTTGGTTTAATCAAAGCAGATCAGTTCCTCGATAAACAAGAAATCTTGCAATTGATCTTCCATCCAGGTTTCTCAACGGCACAAGCGGTAACGCAAATTTCGGGTCGTGGTGTTGGTCTGGATGTGGTGCAAAGTGAAATTAAAGCCTTGGGTGGTCATGTTTCCGTTGAGTCTGAGTTAGGTAAAGGGACGACCTTTACCATTCGTGTACCAACGACGGTAGCCGTCAGCGATGCCTTGATGGTGAAAGCCGGCGATCAACAATACGCAATTTCGTTAGCGCAAATTGAACGTATTGTCCGTATTGCACCGACGGCACTCGAAACTTACTTCAATAGTAAGGATGACGTGTTTAAAATTGACAACACCAATTACAAACTACGTTATCTATCAGAGTTTGTGGGTAATCAGCCAATTCCACGTTTAAATAATGTCGGTCATTCATTGCCTGTATTGCTAATAAAAGGCAACAGTGGTCAAACCATTGCTTTATTGGTCGATCAGTTGGTGGGTTCACGTTCTCAAATCGTGGTGAAACCAATTGGTCAACAATTTACCAGTGTGGCCGCGATTGCAGGTGCCACGATTCTAGGTGATGGTCATGTATGTTTGATTTTGGATGGGCAAAATATTGCACGTCAAATTCAAACTACGCAGCGTGTTAAACATTCAGCTGAACAGCGTGATTTGGGCCGTCAATCCAATGCACGTCGTTTAGTGATGATTGTCGATGACTCGGTGACAGTACGTAAGGTGACTTCACGCTTACTTGAACGTCAAGGTTATGACATCGTGACCGCGAAAGATGGTGTAGATGCAATTGAGCAGCTTGAAAATGTCCGTCCAGACTTGATGCTACTCGATATTGAAATGCCACGTATGGATGGTTTCGAAGTGACAAACTTAGTCCGTCACCATGACATTCACCGTGACTTGCCAATCATTATGATTACATCGCGTACAGGTGAAAAACATCGTGAGCGTGCATTTAGCTTAGGTGTGACTCACTATATGGGTAAACCATTCCAAGAAGCTGAATTGCTTGCCAATATTGAAGCTTTAATTGCAGAAAAGCAGGGGTAATCTATGAGCCAAAATACTGTTTCTCAGGTTGTCAGCGATAAAGTTGATCAGCAGGAACTGCAACATCTCATTACGGTTTCTACCGGTTTTATCGATGCTTATATCATTGATTGTCATGGTAAAGAGCCAATGTTGTTACCACAAAATATTGTTCTTTCAGCGCTCGATAGTGCAACCAATGTTCCTTTTGTTGAATGGCATGAATTGAAATTGCCTGTTTTCTCAGTCAATGATCCTGCAAAAAATCAGGGTGTGGCTTTGGTCATTGAAGGGGATGATGTTGGACAGCGTTTTGCACTGATGTGTAATGAGATGCCGAAAACCATTCGTTTGCGTATTTCTGAAGTGGTTGATGAAGAAAAAGCCGTGAAAGACGCCAATATTTTCCAATATGTACGCATGGCCGATCAGGTATTTCATATTCCAAATTTAGCCAATATTCAAAACAGCATTGGGCTTCAAGCGGCTTAATATTTGCAAAAACGAGATATAAAAAAAGGAACTCAATGGAGTTCCTTTTTTTGACTATGTGGGGAATATTTAAGCCAACAGGTTTTCTAAAATCTTTTCGTAAATTTCAGAAAGTGGCTCCAACTCTGCCACATTAACGTGTTCATTGATTTGGTGAATCGTAGCATTTAAAACACCCAGTTCAAGCACCTGTGCTCCTGTAGGCGCAATGAATCGACCATCAGAAGTACCACCACTGGTCGAAAGTTCAGTTTCAGTCCCAGTAACTTCTCGTATGGCATCACGTGCGGCATTTACTAACTCACCTACTGGGGTTAGGAATGGCAAACCAGATAACGTCCACGAGATGTCATATTCAACGCCATGACGATCTAAAATTTCCAAAGTACGTGCTTTGAGTTCATCTGCCGTTACTTCTGTTGAATAACGGAAGTTAAAGAGTAAATTCATCGTGCCCGGAACAACGTTGGTTGCGCCTGTACCGGCATTGATATTGGAAATTTGAAAAGATGTTGCGGGGAAGTATTCGTTGCCATTATCCCACACGGTATCGCAAAGTTCAGCCAGTGCCTTTGATGCTGTATGGATTGGATTGACTGCTAGATGTGGGTAAGCAACGTGCCCTTGTTTACCCTTAACCGTTAAATTGGCATTTAGCGAACCACGACGACCATTTTTAACAATATCGCCAAGTGTGTTGGTGCTAGATGGTTCACCCACCAAACACCAAGTCATTTTTTCATTACGCGCTTCTAAAGTTTCAACAACTTTGACAGTCCCGTTGATCGAAGGACCCTCTTCGTCAGAGGTAATAAGAAATGCAATCGAACCTTTATGATTTGGATGCTTTGCAACAAAACGTTCTGAAGCAACAACCATAGCTGCCAACGCGGTTTTCATATCTGCGCTGCCACGACCATACAGTTTACCGTCGCGAATTTCAGGAAGAAATGGGTCAGAACCCCATGCATCCAAGTTACCCGTAGGTACTACATCCGTATGACCTGCAAAGCAAAATACTGGTGCTTCAGTCCCTTTACGTGCCCAAAGATTATCTACATCATCAAAACGCATATTTTCAATGTTAAAGCCAATTTTGGCTAAACGATCCGCCATAATGTTCTGGCAGGTATGGTCAATCGGTGTCACCGACGGTTGGCGCAGTAGTTCTAGGCTGAGATCAAGAGTTGCTGTTGAGGTCATGCTAAATACAGAAGTCAAAAATGTCGCAATATAATAGGCGAATCGACAAGCGAAGGGAAATTTAGACGTGAAAAAACCCTATTTAAAAAATAGGGCTCTTTTATAAATTCTTGGGAAAGAAATTAATTGCGGCGAATTTCTTCCGAAGTTTTCTCAGCAGTATTGGTTACAGCATCTCCAGCTTTAGATACGTCTTTACCAACACCTTTTACTGTATTACAACCTGTCAGTACGAAAGCAACCATAAGTGATGCAGCTAAAATTTTTTTCATTGAATGTAATCTCCATTATGAAAGAATAATTTTTAGAAGACTAAATTATTCTGTTGTGAGATTTAGATTAAAAAATAGCCGTATCAAACAGTAGGTGGTTTTTACGGTGGTTGAGTAAATAAATGTAAATTTCTACTAAATGGTGCATTGAGTCTTAAATTGTTTGCGGCAAAACCAAGCGTGGCTGTCTATACATATAATAGCTTTCATCACTGTCTTTTTTATATAAACCATCTGTCCACCAATGTGCGGTTGCACTCGTCGGTTGCTGCTGCACGCAGATCCATTCATGTCGTTGTAGGCGATAATAGCCTTGACTCCTAGATGGAATGACATGTCCCCATTGACCTATTCTACGCGCAGGATTGACCCAGTTTGGTAATGTGCTGGTACGCTGAATAGGTAAATATAATTGACCCTTTAAAACGCAATAGCGTTGTTGAATCTGCTGCCCAAGTGCTTCATCAAATTGGAATTGTTTTTGGGTGAAATGATTGAGCTTTCGAGCCAAAGTATCACTACGATTTAAGCCATACCAATAAGGTAATTGAAAATCGCGCTCGGCTAGATAGTATTTTAAAGCCACTTCCCAATGTTCAACTTCACCACTTTCGGTATTTTTTAAAACAAAATCGAGTTCACCTACTGTACGAGGGCCGTCAATTTTTTGAATGCTATGTCCGAGTAACTGGTATGGATGGTATTGATGATCGAGGAGCCAAAACCACATAAACATTTCGAAACGTAAACCAAGACGAGTACTTTTTAATTTTTGTAAAAATTCTACTAATGCACTTGGGTGTTGTTCGAGTTGTTTTAAACGGGGTAGGTAGGCTTCAAAATGTTTTTGCCAAAGCTCGCTTGGATGAAAATGAAAGGGATAGCGGATTTCGAGTTCATAGGGAATTTGCTGCAGAATATTTGGGCTGGCAATACAGAAAGCCAATTGGCGAACTAAGGGCTGTTTAAATTGCAACCATGGCTCAAAATAAGACGACGTTGTCGGGGTTACAGCCATATTGAAACCTTTCGAATAATGCAGAATAACAACGGATAATTGTTAAAAACATCTTATACTACCTGAATTGAAAGTTCAGGGTAGCGGTATGAAGACGTTGTTTTGGCGAAGCTTAGTGGTTGTCTTTGTCATTTTAGGCTTTATAGGGGCTTTATTGCCGGGAATGCCCACGACAGTCTTCTTAATATTAGCAGCATGGGCAGCTTCAAAAGGCTGGCCACAAATGGATGCTTGGTTATTGAATCATCCTAAATACGGCCCAACCCTACGCGCTTGGCGCGAAAATGGCACCGTCCCCCGCAAAGCAAAATGGTTTGCATCGATCATGATGTTTGTGAGTGGTCTGATTATGCTTTTTACTTCTGCACCGATTGCCGTCAAGATTTTCACGGACTTAACCATGTTGATCGTTGGTATTTGGTTATGGACACGACCTGAGCCAAATCAGATGCGAACTTCAGAACAATCGCTGCAGACACAACCAGAAGATAAAGATAAGCAGAAAGAGCATGAGCATGTCTGAATATACCCAAGATCAAGCTGATATCCTGATTAACTTGAAAGATCAAACTTTAACATTGCCGAAGCTGAATAAGTTTTACTTAATTTCATCGGGTAAAAATGGCATTGGTGAGCAGGAAAATAGTGGTAAGACTCCACGAGGCTGGCATCAAGTTGCAGAAAAGTTTGGTGGACAACAACCTCAAAATGCAGTTTTTAAAGCACGTCAGTGGACTGGAGAGGTTTACGACGAGCAACTTGCCGCATCACATCCTGATCGGGATTGGATATTATCTCGAATATTATGGCTCAGTGGTTTGGAACCGGGCTTTAATGCAGGTGAGGGCTGTGATACTTATCAACGCTATATTTATATCCATGGCACACCAGATCGCGAGCCTATGGGCATACCGATGTCACATGGTTGTATTCGCATGCGAAACAGCGATGTTGTAGAACTTTATCAATTGATTCCATTAAATGCGCTAGTTTACATCACTGAACATTGAACACGTCGTTAAAAGCACAAGCCATGAAAGCCGAATTTCATGGCATCAAAACAAAGATTTGAAAAATTAAAGTGAGTTTGAAAGGCGTTTTTTTGTCAGAAGTAATGCTCGCAAACTAACAGAAAATCGTGTTTGAATGTATTTTGTACACTAGGTTGTTTTAGAATGCCAAATGTGTGGTGAATTAATCGTCGGTTTGCTGAATGATTAGTTATGAGTCCATCTGAAAAACTGTTTTTTATGTGAATGATGCAGAATATAAGTCCTATTTTTAGTAATAAATTTACAGGTTTATAGCTAAAAAATGTTCAAAAATACTGATTTTTCCGCAATATAACTTATTTTTTAATCACTCAAACAGAAAAAGTGGAAAAGAGTTAGAAAAGCGTTTGACAGACCGTGAGGATTCTCTATAATGCACCTCATCAAACGATGAACATGTTTTGAAAAGGGCGCTTAGCTCAGTTGGTAGAGCGTCTGCCTTACAAGCAGAATGTCGGCGGTTCGATCCCGTCAGCGCCCACCAAACCTTTTCAGCGTTAAGATATTTAGAGTGCAGCGGTAGTTCAGTTGGTTAGAATACCGGCCTGTCACGCCGGGGGTCGCGGGTTCGAGTCCCGTCCGCTGCGCCACTTTAAATCTTAATTCGTTTGAACCACAATAGCGACATTGTGTAAGTGCAGCGGTAGTTCAGTTGGTTAGAATACCGGCCTGTCACGCCGGGGGTCGCGGGTTCGAGTCCCGTCCGCTGCGCCATTTACATGATAGACCTTTTGAGGGCGCTTAGCTCAGTTGGTAGAGCGTCTGCCTTACAAGCAGAATGTCGGCGGTTCGATCCCGTCAGCGCCCACCATGTTTTTTGCGATGCAGCGGTAGTTCAGTTGGTTAGAATACCGGCCTGTCACGCCGGGGGTCGCGGGTTCGAGTCCCGTCCGCTGCGCCATTTCAAAGAATATAATTGTTGTACCCTTTAAGGGCGCTTAGCTCAGTTGGTAGAGCGTCTGCCTTACAAGCAGAATGTCGGCGGTTCGATCCCGTCAGCGCCCACCATATCTTTAAGATATAGGTTGTGTTTCGAAAGAAACTACGTGATGCAGCGGTAGTTCAGTTGGTTAGAATACCGGCCTGTCACGCCGGGGGTCGCGGGTTCGAGTCCCGTCCGCTGCGCCATTTATCTTAAAAATCTCTGTTCAAGAGAATGCCTTTAGAAAAATCTTCGATTTTTCTCTTGCGCTCAGACAAAGCTTCGCTTTGTTGCTCTTCGCTCAGGGCGCTTAGCTCAGTTGGTAGAGCGTCTGCCTTACAAGCAGAATGTCGGCGGTTCGATCCTGTCAGCGCCCACCATATTCTTCTATAGAAACTTCTTTCTCCAAAAGCTTGCCTAAATTTTCTGATTTACATAGAATCCGCTCTATAATAATTTTAATATTGTATGTGATCTATGAGAAATCCATATCAGCGCAAGGCAGCGTCTAAAACTCAAACTACAAATTACAATCCTCAAGAAACCTATAAACAATTTATTGAAAATATGGTCGCTCAAGGTGGCGTGATTGCGTTATATCAAGATGGTTGGGCACTTTGTGCGACACCTACTGGTCAACGTTCCTTTGCCATTTGGCAAAACCGAGGTTTGGCACGTTTATTAATTAAAGACAATTGGTCCAATTATGAAATTCAGGAAATTTCATTAAAAGACTTTATCGAAAAAGTCATTCCGTTTTTACGTAGCGAGAGTACTACGGTGTCTTTAGATTTGACCCCGGAAGGGCAAAATATTTTGGTTGCACCTGAAAAGATGCTGTTAGATATTAAAAATTATTTATATCAAGTCTATCAGCAGCGCCCAGAAATCTTTGAAAACCTTAAAATTCCTTTGCCACGTAGCATTCGTTTAAATTAATTGTTTATTTACAGCATAAAAGCCCTTGTTTACTGATCAAACAAGGGCTTTTTTTAATACTCATTGAGTACAAAACCGCTCAAAAAGGCAAAATATTCACGTAGCCAAGAATTGTAGCGGATGTACAGCGGTGTTGGCGCTGCAATGGTATACACCTGTGTATAGCCTAACTTTCGTGCAATTGCTTTTGCACGTGGCAGATGAAAGTTACTACTGGCAATCACAATGGGGGCATCAAGCGAAATCTGATGTCGTTTTAAAATCATTTTACTATTGATCAGATTGAGTTCTGTACTGGTACTTCTGCTTTCTTCATATATACGTGCCGCTGAAATGTCATAGTGTTGAAGTAAATAGCGCTTCATGACAGAAGATTCGGTCATTTTTTCATTAAAGCCTAAACCACCCGTCATGATCATGATGGCATTGGGCTGTTGCAAGGCATACGGTGCTGCGGCATCGAGACGCGCCTTTAAGGTCGGAGAAGGTTGACCATTTTCAATACCACTACCCAAAACGATGATGGCTTGGACGGAAGTAAATGGCTTGGATTGCTGGCTATTGAAGTGTAAATACGCAAAAAACAGCAAAAGGCTCAATAGCCAAAGCCAAAACAACCACCATGCAGCATGCCAGAGCCTTTCGAGTTTGGGAGATTGATCTAAAATATTGTGGATTTGCGTTGCAAATAGTCCCGATAAAAGAAAAATACACCCAATGACTAAGGGTAAAAGGATGCCTAAATGAATTTTATCTAATGTAAGTAACCAAATGGCATCTACGCAGAGCAGCAAGCCTACACAAAGCAGTAGTATTCTTTTCATTCAAAAAATTAAAGCAGTATCCGTATTTGGCCTAAGTATAGCGTGAAAAAAACCAGACACGAGGTCTGGTTTTGAGTTGGGACTATTTATTAGTAAACATCTTATTAGTAAACATCACGTCGGTAACGCCCAGCTTGACGCAGGTCAGCCACGACATCTTCACCTAGTATATCAATCAATGCGTGGTCAACGTCCGTTGCCATACCATTGATACTACCGCAAACGTATATCACGGCACCTTGTTCTACCCATGATTTTAATAGGGCCGCTTGATCACGTAGCTCATGATGCACATAGCGTTTCTCCGTTTGATCACGAGAGAAGGTGAGGTCTATGCGTTGTACTAAGCCTGTGTTTTGCCATGCTTCAATGATGTCTTGATAGAAGAAATCATGTGCGCGTTGGCGCTCACCAAAAATCAGCCAGTTTTGCGTATAGTCTTGACGAACGCGTGCATGTAATAAGCTGAGTAAACCAGCAATACCTGTACCGTTACCAATACAAATCACAGGACGATTATCGGCGATCAAATGGAATGATTCATTGGTACGAATACGCAGTTGTAGTGTGCTATTGATCGCTGCATGTTGTGTTAACCACCCTGAGCCTAAGCCGAGCTCACCATCCACATTGGATTGCTGACGTACCACTAAGCGTAATACTTGCTGACTTGGAATACTTGCAATGGAGTATTCACGAGTTGGAAGCGGTGGAAGCTGTTCGAGCAAATGATCAAGGTTGGCAAATGGTTCAATATCTGTATTTAGGTTACGATCCCATAATGCATCTTCAATGCGTTGCTGATTCGAATCAACCACTTGCTGACTTTGAATCTGGTACTTTTGCATGAAGTTTGCAATACGTTCAGCACTATTCCCCGGCTGAATCTCTGCAATATCACCCGCTTGCCAGTTGGCTTCATGTTGCGGTTTTAACTCAATATTAAATGCAGGGGCACCTAAACTGTTCGGGTTGAGTAGATCACGTTTGGTCAATGTCCATGCATCAAAAGTTTTTTCAATTTGCATGTGCTGAAGTTCAAGTTTAGTCGCTTTGGCTAAAGCGCTATTCCATGCTTGAATGGCTTGGGTGTCGCCATTATTGACTTCAATTGTGTCAAACAGGGGCTTTGCAGCATTACTTTGCATCCAACGATGAATCGCATGACCAAAGCTACAGAAAGTATCAGGATATTCTTCAGAACCTAAAGCTAATACGGCAAACTGAACATGACTCAAATCGAGGCTTTGTGTCATCAGTTTACGTTCAAAGCTTGAAGCGAGGTCAGGTGCTTCGCCAGTGCCATAAGTACTTGCAACAAATAAAACCTGAGTGGCTTGCGTTAAGTCATCAGCAGAAAGTTGCTGAACAGCTTTCACTGTGACGGGCTGACGAGCCTCTTGTAAGCTTGTTGCTGTACGCCATGCCAATTGTTCAGACTGACCTGTTTGTGATGCATAGCAAATTAACCAAGGCTGTGCGTTTGGGTCGATGGCAACAGGTGCTAAGCTTTGACGAGCTTGCTGTGTCAGTTTTTTCTGTTTACGACGTTTGAGATAGAGCATCCATCCTGTGACAAAGAACAGCGGCATCATGAGGGATGCAATAACCACAAAGAACTGATAAATCGGTCCGAAGAAACTACCACGATGCACAGGTAACATGCTGGTCATGATTTTTTCATTTAATTTTTTATCTTCGTATAACTCGATATCGGTGAGAGCAGACGTTTTGTAGTTATAAGTCGCTTTGTTGCGAGCACGTTCATGTTGAGGGACGGCATCCACAAAGTTAATTTCTAATTCACCATTGGCTTTTTTCGGAATATTAAAAGTGACACTTGAGTATTCACGACCAATATTTTGATTAAAGCCATTCCAACTTTGGGTAAGGGCAATATTCACTTGTTCTGGTTTTAGACCACGTTTTTCTCCGCGACCTTCAGCACCATGTTTGTTTTCTTGAGAGCCGTGTTCAGAGGGACTCGACGTTGCAGGGTTACTTTCAGAACGTGCTTGGTGTTCACCACGAGTTTGTCCTGCTTCAGTGGCTTGTTTTTCAGCGCTTTGCTTTGCACCCGCCTGTTCAGCAGATTGCCTATTCGGTTTTGGACCTTCTTGTAACTGGGGCTGTGGACGTTCAACGCCCATGACTTTAAACATGCCATTACGCCACCAATCATAAGACCAGTACAGACCTGTACATGCCAAAATGAGATAAAAAACAATCACCCATGTGCCGACGACTGCATGTAAATCCCATAGGAAATTACGTCCTTTGAGCTTTGGTTTAACTGCAAGCCATTGTTTTACAGAATGTCTTTTTGGCCAACGTAGATACAAACCACTCAATACAAAATAAATCAGCATGAGTGTACATGCGCCGGTAATTTGTTTACCAACAGGGCCAACAGTTAAATTACGGTGTAGCTGCTGTACAAACTGGAAGAACTTTTGACCTTTGATTTCAGGTAAAACTTCGGCTGTATAGGGGTTAACCATCATGTTATAGCCACGACGAGCACCTTCTTTGACAATATTCACGGTACTTGAGGCGGTAGCATCTGAGGCAATAGAGATGCTGTTAATTTTCATGTCAGGATCAGACTGACTAAAGTGCTGATAAAGCTCAGCAGGGGTTAGTTTAGGCTGCTGTTGAGCCTGAACCACATAACTGTCCTGATTGATTGCTTTAAGTATTTGCTGTTCATAGGAATAAATGGCACCTGTAACCCCCATGAGCGAGAGTATTAAGCCGGCACTAATCCCCAAGAACCAGTGAATCTGGAAAAGGGTTTTCTTAAACATGATGAATTTAATATTGATAAAAGGTTGCTGAATTGCGACAAATTATAAACGATGATTTAGTAGAGAATGTGGAAAAAGTAAGTAATATTCATTCTCATTATTGTAATTATCAATAATTATTCAAAAATTAAACAGATAAAAAAACCTCCAAAGAGAGGAGGCTTTTTATAAACAAATGTCTGTTAGGCTTAAATTGGTTTAGCAGGGCCTACAGTTTCATTTAAATGTTTACGAATGGTCGAAAATGGAAACTTCTTGCTATCCATACGTTTAGGCAAGATGTATGCGCCGTCTTGACCCTTTACTTTAAAGTTCAAAAGGATGAAGTCTTTGGTGTCATACCATTCATGAATGTCTTTCCAACCGACAGTCATCGTCCCCATGTTTGCGCCCATACGTTGCTGCATAGAGATCCCATGCGGCTGAACACCCATACGGATGCCTTTAATTTCTTGAACAGGGACTTCGTTCAGTTTGCGTTTCGCATACCATTCGATACCGAATTTACGCACAAGGAAGTAAATCACGACACAGACAATAGCTACCCAGCAAAATACTGTTGAATAGTTCTTAATAAAGATGAGGCCCAAGAGTGCCAGTGCAAGAATTGCACCCATAATTAGCCATGCTTTTTTGCCAATTTTGAAGTTACTGCGAGACAGAACAAGTTGAGCATAACGTTGTTCTTCTTCAGAAATTTCATAAGCCACTGGCTCTAGCGTGTAGGCGTATAAATTTTTTGCGGTCATAGTGAAAGTAACAGATTTAAAACTGTAAAAAGTTTAGCATTATTTATACCAATTCAGTGAGTATATTGTTCCAAAATCATCCAAATTATAGTGAAGCCAGTTCCGTCGATGCTTGATCATGCTCATGACTGAGATTTTGTTTCAATTGGCTAAATTGGTTCAACACGTTAAACATTAAGGATAGCTGTTGTAGCACAATCAAGGATTTTTGATCTTCCTCACTGTTTTGTGACAAACGCTGACGGATTTCTTGCAACATATTTTGCGCAGATAAGTCTGGAACTTCGTCACGCAGCAATGCACCTTGAATGTCATCCGTGGCTTTATCCAATAAGGTTAAGACTTGTTGATCTTGAATTTTTTCACGGTGTGCACCCAAGGCTGCGATATAACTAATAAAGGTATGATTGAGGCACAAAAACTCAAAGGCTAAAGCTTTTTGAGTCGGATCGGTATCGGGTTCGGTGGCTAAAGTGGAAATCAGTGAAGCCACTTCTGCATCGGTATTATGGGCTGCACGACGGACCACACGATAATTCAACCCGTTATTACGACCAGATTTGTATTGTTCAACCACTTCGGCCAAATAATCACACTGCGCTTGAATCGAACGGCTGATGGTTCGAGGCAGGCGACGGAATTTCCAATCTGGGAAAATGAAACTCACACCAAACCATGCCAAGGCACAACCAATGAGCGTGTCAATCATACGCGGCATAGCTGCGGCAAAACCCATGCCATCTAAGTTAAAGTTGATCAGCGCCAAAATGGTAATAAATGCAGTAGCTTGTGCATATTGCTTACTGCGTAATTCAAAAAACAGTACGCCACTTAAAATGAGCAGTAATAACTGACCTTCGACAGAAGGGACAAAATATAAAATCGCATAACCTAGAATAATCCCGACCAATGTGCCAATGATACGTAAATAGAGGCGGCGCTTGGTGGCGTTAAAGTTCGGCTGGCTGACAAACAGGGCGGTCAATAAAATCCAATAGCCATAACTGATATTGGTCACTTGGACAAAAATATAACCAATAAATAACACGGTCGATAAACGCACAGCATGACGGAACAGCACCGATTCAGGGCTCAAATGTTGTTTGAATCGAATGACGATGTCGTCCCAACCTTTTAAATCATCATCTTTTAAACGATTTTCAATCAGGGCTTGTCGGTCAATATAACGCTCGGTTTCGACATTACGTAATTGCGCATCGATGCCTTTTAGGTTTTGGTATAAAGCAAATAAAGAGTTGATCCAGACTTCATCGTATTTTTGTTCTTCACGCAGCTTTTCGAGTGACAATTTTAGATTGTGGAACGCATGTTTAAAACGTTGATTATGATGATAAGGTTTTCGCTGTAAGATACTGATACTCAAATCTTTACAAGCTTTACCTTGAATCGAAAGCACGCGTTGAAAGCGAAATAAAATATCACTATGTTCAAAAATACGGGTCAATTTTTGATAATCAATATGCGCGGAATCGGCACGTTCATGAATGTCTTGCGCGACAAAATAATATTGCAGGCTACGACGCGTATCTTTTTGTCCACGGTCACCTTTTAAACGCGTTAATAAGGCCGTTTTCATATCGTTGAAAATGCCAATTAATTTGCCATTTTCGAGCGATAGCTCAATCAAACTTTGCTGGTAACTTTCTGGTGTCATATCGACATCAAACAAGTTAGATTTTGCAAATAAGAAGTCACCTAGAGATGAATAGCTTTGCGCCAATTTGTCCTGAACTTGACGTACAGGAAACAGTAGAAAGCTCAAAGTCGAAAGCAGTCCATACCACATCGCACCGATGACCAATAAACCTGCTTGTGTATACCAATTTTCAAAAAGTTCGACCCCTAGCATGGAATACACGGAGATCACCAGACAGCCATAAGAAATAGTGGCATAGCGACGACCCAATGAACCCAAAAGAATCCAACCAATACAAGAAACGATCAGCCCCAATGCAAATAAAATCGGATGCGGGAACAACAGATAAATGGATACCGCAGTAACAAAGAACCCAATATAAGTATAAATTTGATTGAGCACGCGGACTGAAAAGCGGTCATCGATATCACTTAGACCTGCGGCAACCACACCCAAGGTGAGGGGAATGGTCATCAATTGCTGATCTAAAAAATATGGGACAAAGGCTGTTCCTGCGAAGGCAATGACCATGCGCAAGTTATACATAAAGGTCGTGTTATAGGTTGCTTGTTTCAGTCGTGCGAGCCAGGCGTTCAAAATTTTTCCTTTGCTAAAGCGATGGGGCAGTAAGCAATGTGTATCGTGTGAATTTTCACATTGAAGCCAAGAAATAATACTATGTGCAGTGTAAACTTGTCTGCAAAACTTGCTTGCGATAAATGAATTATTCTTATGAAAAGGGTCGAATCACAAAAGGAATTTTCTCAACGCTGGATTGTCTTGTTGGCGTTGCTCACTGCTTTAGGTCCACTTTCAATCGATATGTATTTACCGGCTTTGCCTCAAATGGCTGACGATTTTGGTGTCACAACCCAACAAGTAGCCAATAGTCTTCCAGCGTATTTCTTGGGTTTGGCGATTGGGCAGTTAATTTACGGGCCGGTCAGCGACCGCATTGGGCGTAAAACACCGCTATATTTCGGTTTGGTTTTATATATTTGTGCCAGTTTTCTGTGTGTCTTTGCCAATAGTGAATGGAGCTTGATCGCGGCTCGCGTTCTGCAAGCCTTGGGTGGCTGTGTCGGTGTGGTGATTGCTCGTGCCGCAATTCGTGATCGCTTAAGTATGCAAGCTTCTGCTCAAGCCTTTGCCAGTATGATGATCGTGACAACAATTGCACCAATCATTGCACCTACTTTAGGCGCATGGGTTTTGCAGGTGTTTGAATGGCAATACATATTTGCGGTATTGGTGCTTGTCGGTATTTTTTGTCTTTTCTGTGTACATTTTTTCTTTCAAGAAACCCTGCCCGTCGAGCGACGTTTAAACTTAAGTTTAAAGCAAGTCTTAGGTTTATATGGTGTGATTTTACAGGACGAAACTTTCCGTAAACCGATGCTCACAGGCTGTTTTTCTGGCGCAATTTTATTTTGTTATATCAGTGGCTCATCTGCCATTTTAATGGATGGTTATGGTCTGAGCCAACAGCAATTTGCTTATGTATTTGGTGCGAATGCTTTAGGGATTATGGTGTTTTCGACCCTCAACAAGAAACTTGCAAATCGACTGGATGTTCGCCATCGTTTGCAATTGGGTAATGCACTTCAATTGTGTGGTGTGCTGATCTTATTGGCGGCAGGATTATTTAATCTTTCCTCTATCATTGTTGTAATGTTGGGCATGTTCTTATGTGTTGCTTCAATCGGCTTCACTGGTCCAAATGCGATGGCATTGGCGATGTCTGAACAAGGCTCACGAGCTGGCACAGCCAGTGCAATCATGGGAAGTATGCAATTTGCCTGTGGTCTATTGGCCGGAGTGTTTTTGAACTTTTTAGTATGGTCAGCGCTAATCAATATGGCTCTGATTATGCTGCTATTTGTGGTTGTTGCAATGTTCACCATGCGTAGTTTAAAAGCTTCAGCCATGGGTTGAACTAAATGCAGGTGATGACGTTTAGCAGGTCTGACTTAAACGTCGGTCATCAACGTACGTGTATTATTGATCAAATATCCGCGTCACTCATTATAAATGTTCATCATTCATAACTTTCAATGAGGGCGCTATTTATCGCACCTTGAGCTCAATTGCTGTTTGCTCGAAATTTATCTCTAAACCATCATCCACTTGAAAATAAAAAGTGAAACGGTGGATCGCTGTTGTCCCACTCGAATGAAATAGAGCAACTGATAAATAAGTATTATTTGCATTAAACACAGTGCTTTATGCTGAATCACTATCTATCGAATGCCTCTATCGGTAATGTGTCGGATTTTATCGTTTTTATGACATACCTATAGAGTATGGATTTTTACCTTTAAGGTATGGGTGTTGAGCTTTTTTGCCATCTGAATCGGCTAAGTCTGAATTTTAACTAAATATTTCAGTCTATTTTCAGTGATGGATTCAGCGTTTTTGCTTTTTGCTTTCAAGTATTTCGTTATTAAGGGCTGCAAGTTGGGACTTTAATGCGACTAAAGCACGGATATGCAGCTTGAAATTTGTCCGCTCAAATAGGCGAATAACAAAGCGCCCAGAGTTAGGGCATACAACAATGACAGGACAATAGAGAGCTTAGGATGAAAACTCAAACTGTATTCCACCCAATGAAAACCCTTGTTGTTGCCATGAGTTTGGCTACGGTCTCAATGGCTCATGCAGGCAGCAATACTTCTGAAATTGAACAATTACGTGCAGAAGTCGCAGAACTAAAAAGTTTGATTAAAGCGCAGCAGCAAGTTCAACAACAGCAACAAACAGAGATTCAGCAAGTTAAAGCGCGTCCTGTTGCACCACCGCCACCAGCTACTCCAGCGGCAAGCTTGAAATCTAAAGCAGGTGCAGATGTAAATCTTTACGGTTTTGTTCGTGGTGATGCGAACTACATCATTGAAGGTGCGGATAACGACTTTAACAGCGTACATACATCAACTGGTGCGACAAAAGACAAATTGCGCGCGACTGCTAAAACAACGCGTTTTGGTTTAGATTTTACCGCACCAGTGGGTGGCGATAATAAAGTCGGCGGTAAAATTGAAGTCGACTTTGCAGATGCGAGTGGTTCAAATGATGGACTTCGCTTACGTCACGGTTACTTAACCTTTAACAACTGGTTATTTGGTCAAACGACATCTAACTTCTTATCTAGCCATGCACCAGAAATGATTGATTTCAATACAAACTTGGGTGGTGGTACTACACGTATTCCTCAAGTTCGTTATAACTACAAATTAGCTCCAGATACTCAATTATTTGTTTCTGCGGAAGAAGGGGATAGTAAAGGGACTGTTGCTGCAGATCCGACATATCGCCTTCCAAACTTAACTGCCAAAGTGACTCAAGGTTTTGCAGCAGGTAAAGGCACAGCTTCAGCTCGTGCATTGGTTGAAAACTACAAATCTAAAGTTGCGGATGATACAGAAACAGCTTGGGGTGTAGCAGCGGGTGCATCTTATGCAGTGACTGATCAATTGAAATTGAATGGTGATGTCTCGTATACAGAAGGCAACAGCAACTATTTATATGGTTCTAACTCGGCTTACTCTGTGGTAGATGGCAACATCGAGCAAAACAAATTCACTGCTGTACAAGTGGGTGCAACTTATAAGTTTAATGAAAAACTACGTTCGACTTTAGCTTACGGCGCGCTATTTGCGGATGATGGCAGCGCGTATGCGAAAGATGAATCTAACTCAAATGCGAATGAAGAAGCACAGCAAGCTTGGTTAAATGTGATTTATACACCAGTGAAACCAATTGATTTAGGTGTTGAATATGTGAATGGTAAACGTGAAGCGTTTACAGGGAAAACATATAAAGATAACCGCGTTGGCTTAATGGCTAAATATAGCTTCTAAGCTCAAATCATCGATCAGAATCGATCAAAAAAGCCTGACTTAGTTCAGGCTTTTTTGTTTAAACAGAGGATGTATTAACACAAATGAACTCACAGCACTAAACAGATAGATTCATTAAATCGCCTGAGTCATGATGTCGTACTGGTTAAAGCAGGCGTTGAACCACGTACAGTGTATAGATCACGCTTAAATCTTTAATATTTTATATTTTATATAGATAAAAAATACGAATGCATTTAAATAAAAACAATTGGATATAACTTTAAATTATAGAAAAATTAACTTTTTGTAATAAAAAGTACTGAAATTTTATTGTTCAGGCTGCATAATGTGCGACTTTTCAGAAATAGTGCGAAACAGTACAGACATACACAATGTTCTGTCATTAAATTTGCTTCATTTGAGGCTGTTTCTCAATTTAAAACTTTTAGCGATTTGTTAGTCATTTTGAGTTAATTTTTAAAGCTCAGACTTACTTATTTGAATCAGATGATGAATATTTTTCAAACTCTTTAGCTTGAGTCGTTGAATTGCATTATTGATTTGAAATTACAAAATGTAGTTGTATTTCAGACCATAAAGGCAGCTAATGCTGATAGAAGAGCTTTAAAAATATTCAAATAATTTTGGACAAATTATATGGAATTTAGTTTTAATGCGTTTTATACCTTAATCGCAGCGGTAATTGTGCTTTTGTTGGGACGGTTTCTTGTTAATCGTATTGGTTTTTTAGGCCGATATAACATTCCAGAGCCTGTTGCCGGTGGTTTAGTTGCAGCGATTATTTCTTTAGTAGTGCACAGTCTTTGGGGCTATAGCATTACAACGAGTAGTGAATTACAAACGAGTTTCATGCTGATTTTCTTTGCATCCATTGGTTTAAGTGCAAACTTTGCCAAATTAAAAGAGGGCGGAATCGGCTTGGTCATCTTTATAGTCGCTGTTGCTTCATTCATCATGGTGCAGAACCTCGTAGGTATCAGTCTTGCGACGGTGCTAGGTATTGACCCTCTGATTGGCTTGATTGCAGGTTCTATTACCCTTACTGGTGGTCATGGTACTGCAGGCGCATGGGGTGAAATTTTAGAAGTTCAACATGGCATTCAAGGTGCATTAGCCTTAGGTATGGCAAGTGCGACATTTGGTTTGATTATTGGCGGCATTATCGGTGGTCCACTGGCTAAGCTATTAATTAACCGCTATCAACTTGCAACGCCTCGTACTCATGAACAAATTGAAAAAAGTGATAACACTCCTCTAGCAGATATTAATTCAACAGAATATGTGCCGTTTGAATATCCGCATCGAGTTCGTCTCATTACAGCAGATAATGCGATTACCACATTAGGTTTATTTGCAGGGTGTTTAGCATTTGCGGACTTCATGACCGATTTTAGTAAAGGTACTGTATTTGAATTACCGACATTTGTTTGGGCACTGGCTGGTGGTGTAATTTTGCGAAATGTACTGGAAGGTATTTTCCGTGTACAAATTTTTGACCGCGCTATCGATGTATTTGGTAATGCATCTCTATCTTTGTATTTGGCGATGGCATTGTTGTCATTAAAGTTATGGCAATTGTCCGATCTCGCTGGCCCACTTGTAGTCATTTTGGGTGCACAAACGCTGACGATGGCTTTGTATGCTGCTTTTGTGACTTTCCGTGTCATGGGTAAAAACTACGATGCTGCTGTTTTATCAGCAGGTCACTGTGGTTTTGGTATGGGTGCAACCCCGACGGCTGTGGCAAATATGCAAGCGATTACAAATATGTATGGCCCTTCACATAAGGCATTCTTAATTGTACCGCTATGTGGTGCATTCTTTGTTGACTTAATTAATGCGACGGTTATTCAGTTAATTCTCAAATTTTTCGCTTAATTCTACAAAGGCTCTAAATTAGAGCCTTTGTTTTTTTGTATTCGCATTTTAGGTATTGATTAGGCTTTGTTGCATAAATATGTAAGCATCTGATTTAAATAAATTTAATTTTGGATCAAAAAATAATCAAAACCTTTAAAATCATATAGTTATGAAATCTTTGTGCAACAAAGCCTATTGATTATGGATGAACAATTAAATGCAACTCTCATGGGCTGGGTCAAAGTTTTTAATGATCCGCTTTGGGATTTCTTAGTCGTATTCTTAGTGGCTGTTGGTATTTTCTATACTTTAATCACTGGCGCAGTCCAGATTCGTCTATTTTTTCATAGTATTAAAGTGATGAAATCTAGCCGTAAAGAAGGCGATGATGAACATGGGATTACACCATTCCAAGCCTTTGTGACGGGACTGGCCAGTCGTGTCGGCGTAGGTAATGTCGCAGGTGTTGCAATTGCGATTGCGATTGGTGGGCCTGGTGCGGTGTTCTGGATGTGGTTTACCGCATTTTTAGGCATGAGTTCAGCATTTGTGGAATCTTCACTTGCACAGCTCTTTAAAGTGCGTGATACGCAAAATCAGCAATTCCGTGGTGGACCAGCGTATTACATTACACAAGGTTTAAAGCAAAAGTGGTTGGGTGTGGTTTTTGCCATCGCGCTGATTTCAACCTATGGTTTTGTCTTTAATGCGGTGCAAGCCAATGCGATTACAGGTGCGACCTCACATGCGTGGGGCTGGGATAAAGCCAACATCATTTTAGACTTAGGTGGTTTCGGTTTTGAAATCTCTTGGGTGGGCTTATTCTTGGTGCTCATAACTGCGCTGATTATTTTTGGCGGGATTAAACGGATCGCCAAAGTTGCAGAAAGATTTGTGCCCTTTATGGCTTTGCTTTATCTCGCAGTTGCTTTCTATGTTGCATTTGCTAACTTTGCGATTCTCCCAGATATTTTCCAGTTAATTTTCAGTAAAGCCTTTGAATTTGATGCAGCAGCAGGTGGTTTTTTCGGTGCCATGGTTTCTATGGCAATGATGCAAGGGATTAAACGTGGTTTATTCTCCAATGAAGCCGGTATGGGTTCTGCACCCAATGCTGCGGCAGCATCAGACGTTAAACACCCAGTCAATCAAGGCTTAGTTCAAATGCTCGGTGTATTTGTCGACACATTTGTGGTGTGTACCTGTACGGCCATCATTATTTTGGCGTCCGGTTTGTATGAAAATGCAGGCTTTGAAGGCGTTGCTTTGACGCAAATGGCGCTTGAGAGTCAGATTGGTGCTTGGGGAGATGACTTCCTTGCCATTATCTTGTTCTTATTCGCTTATTCTTCAGTAATCGGTAACTATGCTTATGCTGAAGGTAATGTACAGTTTATCAATAACAATCCTAAAGTGATGTTTATATTCCGCGTATTCGTCCTCATGATGGTGTACTTTGGTTCAATCATGAGTGTGCCCCTGATTTGGAACTTAGCAGACCTCTTCATGGGCGTGATGGCGAGTATTAACCTTTTTGCGATTTTATTGCTGACTCCATTCTTATTGATGTTGATGAAAGACTACACCTCACAGTTAAAACGTGGTGTAAAAGAGCCTGTGTTTAAAATGGATGAACATCCAAAATATAAGGATCGCGTTAATTCCGATATTTGGTAAAGTCAAAAATTAACTTTAAAAAGCTCCGTTGTCGGGGCTTTTTTTGCTAGATAAGAGCTTAAATCCTGATGTGGAAATTCTGCTAGACATTGAAATTTTGACAGCCAATGACTTTCTAGGTTGTATGTCAATATAATGTGCATCGGTCAGAGGCATTAACGAATAATAACAGTGACGTGAATGCGGACTGATTAGACTACTTTTTCTCTTCAAATCTCGAGTTGCATTTGGAATATCTCTCAATGAAAAGCATAACTGTTTTGATGACTGCATTCGCAATCAGCCTTGTGGGTTGTCAAAGTGTGGGCTCAAAAACGGTCAGCGCTGAAACAACCGCACAAATTCGGACTTATACAGCAGCACCTGCACAGGTGGCGAATAACCGCATTGACTTTAAAAAAGTGAAAAAGCAGGAAAAGCGTCCGATTGTTGCTTTGGTTTTAGGGAGTGGTGGGGCACGTGGTTATGCACACATTGGCGCCATTCAGATACTTGAACAGCAGGGAATACACCCAGATTTCATTGTTGGAACCAGTGCGGGTAGCATTGTGGGTTCAATCTATGCATCAGGTAAAAGTGCCAATGAGTTAAGAGATATCGCCTTAAATATGAAAGCCAATGATGTTCGAGAAATACGCTTGGACAAAAAAGGCTTTTTTGACGGTAAAAAAGTTGAAGATTATATCAATGAGCAAGTTGATGACGTGCCTTTAGAGTTGCTAAAAACCCCAATGTATGTGGTGGCAACCGAGTTAAAGAATGGCAAAAAAGTCGTGTTCAACTATGGCAATACGGGGCAGGCTGTTCGTGCTTCGGTGTCGATTCCAAGTATGTTCATTCCCACGATTATTGAAGACACAGAATATGTTGATGGCGGATTGGTCAGCCCTGTTCCTGTGGATGTTGCACGCGATTTAGGGGCAGATATTATTATTGCAGTAGATATTTTGGCACGACCTATTCATACCGAAACGTCTAATGTTTGGGGCTTGTTTAACCAAAATATCAATATTATGCAAAATCGTTTAGCTCAAGAAGAACTCAAGCGAGCAGACATTGTGATTCAACCTGATTTACGTGAAAAAGCACATATATTTGATGTAAAAGGTCGTGAAGCGACGATGCTTGCAGGTGAAGAGGCAACCTTAGAAAAACTTGGAGAGATTTCTCGGGTTTATGCTGAACATCAATATAGCAAGGGACATCATATTCCTTATTTAGCAGCCAAAGACTAGGTTGGTACGATTCGCAAATTTAAATGCATCCTGTTCACCTAGCAGGGTGCATTTTTATTTCAGCAAAGCATTTTAATTTTTGCTCTCAGCTTTTCCCATGCTCAATAGTATCTAGTAATCATTAATATCTTGGATGTTGATTGGTTTTAGGTCTTAATCAAAAGATTTGCCAAATATAAAAATCGTAATAATACGAAAATATACAGTTAATTATTTGAAATTAATTAAAAAAATCATATTAATTGGTTTTACGTAGGTTTTAAGAGTATATACCTATATTAGCGTTTTTATTCATGTGCTTACGTTTACCAATACTGTTGAAGTGTTTAGAATATCATCAGGTTATTAATACTTAAAACCAATAAATATTTTAAAGGTGGCTGTAGATGAAAACGCTTGATGTAGGACAAAAAGTAAAGCTTGCGATGATGGAAGAGAGCGTATTTATTGTCACTCATGTACATGTAGATAACTCTTACACGCTAGAAAGTACCAATGATGGTGGACAAAAAACCAGCTATGACAACGTATCTTTCGAGATGTTAAAAGTCTTAGAAGATTAAGTTTAATGCCGTGCTATGTTGAATCGATGAACAACGCGTTTTAATGAATATGTTTTAAATATAAAACACAGCATAGCTTGGATTAAAAAAAATTGATAGATAGCGCGATAACTACTTGTTTATCGGGTGTATATCGTTATCAATATATATTTTACTGAATGATGGTATGATCACTATAAATAATAATGATGGTTTTTTTGCCGATTTGAACATTTAATTTTGATTAAAATCTATATAATAATCACATTAATCATTGTTATATCACGAGTCTAGAGAAACAAGATGTCCCCATTAGATCAAATTGCGAATGCACTAGACGACCAGTCAGAATTATCGATGTCAGTTTTAATGACTCCTGACATGGCGAATTTTTCGGGTAATGTGCATGGTGGAACGATTCTAAAATTGTTAGACCAAGTCGCGTATGCTTGTGCAAGTCGCTATTCTGGTAGCTACGTGGTGACACTATCAGTCGATAAAGTAAATTTTAAAGAACCAATTCACGTGGGTGAGTTAGTGACTTTCCTTGCAAGTGTGAACCATGTAGGTCGTACTTCTATGGAAATTGGTATTCGTGTTGAAGCGCAGAACATTCAAAAACGTACAGTGCGTCATACCAATAGTTGCTATTTCACAATGGTCGCTGTTGATGATCAAGGTAAACCAAAACAAATTCCAGCATTGAATCTAGATAATGACTGGAAACGTTGTCGCTTCGAAGCTGCGGAACATCGTAAAGTGGCGCGTTTACAGGAAAATCATCATCCTTCTTGCAGTATTTATAAAAAGTCGACACAAAGCTAATCGCTTTGGTGGCTGAATATTTGAAAAGATCGCTTAAGCGATCTTTTTTTATGCTGAAATTCGTCTGGAGAGTGCAGTAGGGATTTGAATTCCGAGTGTGCGACTAAAGTTTTTTTCTTCAAAGCTTAGTTAAAGATAGTCATTCAGTCCAATACCGTTTAATATAAAACGATACGTAGCGTTTCGTTTTTTGAATTATGAGTGAAACTGAAAAAACTTCTCGGCGTAAGCAATGTATCTTACAAGCGGTCACAGATGCTTTGGCGGAAAGTGATTATCGAAGCATGACCATTGAAGACATTGCGGCTCGTGCAGGCGTGGGAAAATCGACGATTTACCGTTGGTGGAAGCATAAGTCCGATCTGGTTTTCGATGCTTTTAAAGCGCACACCGCGTCGGTGTTTGAACTCGATTTATCACAAAGTTTAGAGTTCAATCTAAATCAACAATTGCTCAAACTATCACGGGCTTTAAATCAGCACGTAGGTCGAGCATTGCTGGTTGTATTGGCGGAGCATCGTGAAGCAGCGGGTGAGTTTTTTAAACAGTATTTATTACCTCGACGAGAAGCCACACGTGAGCTGATTCAATTGGCCATTCAACGAGGAGAAATTCGCGCAGATTATCCTTTCGAACTCATGTTGGACATGTTGTACGGCCCGATTCATTATCAGATCATTTTCTTTAATACCCAGCCAGATGAAGACTATATCAAGCGACTGGTGCAGTTGGCGCTAAACCCGATTTTTATGCAGTCCCAAGCCACGCGTAGCAGCGAGACAATGACCTCATGATTACTCAACATCAGGCATCGCTATGGAACAAGTCTTTCGTTTTTTGTCTGTGTAATAACTTGTTTTTATTTAGCTATTACTTTGCACTGCTGACAATATTGCCCATTTATATTATGAAAGAATTGGGTGGTTCGATTCAGCAAGCGGGTATGGCTTTAACGCTGTTTTTGGTGTCATCCATTGCGATTCGTCCCTTTTCCGGCATGATCATTGAGCGTTTTGGTAAAGCCAATTCTGTACGTATTTCAGGCTTTATTTTTGTCGTTTTTGCGCTGAGTTATTTGTGGATTGACAGCATGTGGTCGTTGTTGGTCATTCGTTTTTTACATGGTTTTTGGTTCAGTATATTAACCACGGTCAATGTTCCCATCGTAAATGATTACATCCCAGATCATCGAAAAGGCGAAGGCATGGGTTACTTTGTCATGTCGACCAACTTAGGAGTGGTGATCGGGCCATTTTTAGCGCTGAGTATGATTCAATCCAGCAGTTTTAGTACCTTATTTGCAGTATTAGCCTTATTGGTTGCAGTGGGCTATATTTTTACGTGGTTAGTTCAAATACAAGAATACGTACAGCATAAATCAAGTGATCAAGCGAGCCAATCCGCAGCCATCCAATGGCGTGATGTGATTGAAACACGAGTACTTGCCATCAGTTTTGTGGCACTACTAACTGCGTTTGCATATTCGAGTGTGATGAGTTTTATCACCGCTTATGCAGAGTTGAAGCATTTACTCGCTTATACCAGTATCTTTTTTATTGTCTTTGCTGTGTCGATGTTGATCGTCCGTCCTTGGGTTGGCAAAGTTTATGATCGCAAAGGCCCGAGTGCAGTCATCTATCCATCCTTTATTTGCTTTGCCATTGGTTTGGTGATTGTGAGTTTTCTCACGAATCAATGGGTGCTTTGGATATCGGCCGTTTTTATGGGCATCGGCTACGGTTCAGTTTTCCCATGCCTGCAAACGGTCGCGATTCAAACGGTAGAAAAAGCCCGAATGGGACATGCAATATCCACCTTTTTTGCCTTGTTTGATATTGGCCTTGCTGTCGGTTCGGTCATTATGGGTGTGCTGATTGCATACTTTGGATTTCAGGCAACCTATTTATTTTGTGCAGTGATGGTGCTGTTCACTTTGTGGATGTATCGTCTATTCGTGGCAAACCAATTTAAACGCAGTGCTTTAGGAGCTGAATAATGGAATTACGACATCTACGATATTTTGTTGCGGTTGCCGAAGAGCTAAATTTTACCAAGGCTGCGCAGCGGATGTGTACAGTGCAACCTTCTTTAAGTCAGCAAATTAAAGACTTAGAACAGGAAGTTGGGGTGCAATTATTGATGCGAACCAACCGAAAAGTTGAACTGACTGCAGAAGGTCAGGCCTTTTTAAAAGAAGCGCGTTTGAGTTTAGAGCATGCTGAAAAAGCCATGATAGATGCGCGTCAAATTGCGAAGCTCAGTAAAGAACAACTGAATATCGGCTTTGTTCCTGTGGCTGAAATGAAGGTCTTTCCTTATATCATGCCAAATATTCGAGCTCAGTTTCCTGAGTTAAAAATTCATTTTCATAGTTTAATGGATGTCGATCAGATCAGTGCAGTACGTAAAGGAGAGATTGATATTGCCTTTACCCGTTATGTCGAAGAAAGCCCTGATATAGAATCTGTTCAGATTTTTACTGAGCCTTTGGCGTTGATTGTACCGAAAAATTCGCCTGTAGCAGAACAGCGGCATATCAGCATTAAAAACATGAATAATCAGGATTTTATTATTAGTGATGAACATTCATCACCTGAGCTATACCGAATTATTCAAGATTTCTTTAAGCAAAATAAACTGAATGTGAACTTGGTGCAGCATTCGACCAATATTTTGTTAAATGTCAATTTGGTCGGTATGGGTGTCGGTTGGAGTTTAGTACCGTCTTATGTGATTCCATTGCTCGGTGATAAAATATTGGTTAAAAGTACCGTTGAACCTTTGCCGACCATTGGTTTGTATGCGAGCTATCGAAAAGATCGTAAAAATGATGCAATCGAATTGATTTTAAAAGTCTTAAAAGAGCAGTTCTATATGGGCTTTTTCTAAGCTTTTACATATTGCCGTAAGATCTAAATAACTGATGTTACGCAGTAACATCAGAAGCGCAATTTGATTCAAATATAAAGTACGATACGCGGTAAGGTCATCCGCAAGTGTTTGAGACAGGACAACTTCTAATCAAAAAGTTTTTGCGATACTCTGAATAATTTGACGGTAGTGAACGAGTTTTGCGGTGAGGAGCATTGCTCCGCAAGATGGTTTCCTTGCGAAGCTTCGCTTCTCATTTTGCCGAATGAGAAACAATGTTTCGTAAGAGTACCTCTAGCCGAAGGCTAATCCCTTTATTCAATCCCTAGATATAAGACTTCGTCGAATAGACTTAAAAATGCAAAATTACTTTTACGTGTGTAACATCAGTTAAATAAAAAATTCTGAATTAATAGCTTCGGGATTTTTTTAGTTATCGTATTTTTAATCAAAGACTCAATGATACATAGCCTTTGTCACTCTGATTTATTTAAACCATTTTTGTAAATAGGGTTTCATCACGCGGTAGGCAATCAAACCGATGAGTATAATCAGATAGAGTGGCCAAATCGTAATGAGAACAACCAACAGGCTCAACACAAATTGCCACCCTTTTTGTATACCGTACCATGCTCTTTGCCAGAAACTATCGCCATTTAATTGCGCTACAGCATCAAGGTTAATATCGATATGTTCACGGACAGTGGCAGGTTGAATAAATCCAATCACAATCGTGCTATAGCGGACACGATCTTGAACTTCTAAGCGGGTCAGTCGTAAGATTTCATTGACTTGCGCAGTTGCAACATGGTCGGGCACGACCTGTGTTTGTGACATTTTTTCTTCGAGTAGTTTTAGCTCATAGCGTTTTGCCGAATATTGCTGACGGTTCAAAAAATGCATAAGCGGCAACAGTTGATTGACGAAATGTGCAGCTTTTTCACTTGGCACACGAATGATCATTTCCGCTTGCGGATTTACTTTTTCAAAAATTTTAATTTTGCCGTCAGTAATCGGGTAGGATTGACTCTCTTGCACTATAAAGTCGATATTTTTCTGTTCAATAAAACCGCCTAAACTTAGCGTGAGTTTTTCAATTTCTAAGGCAGTTTAACTACATCTTTCGACTCAAAACTGACATTGGCTTCTCGTACCATTTTACGGGAGGCTTCGGCTGGGTTGACCTGCTCATTTAAAATAGTTTCAGGTTTCTGTGTTGTTGCAGGCGTGGTAGAAGGCTCATTGGATGTGCTTTCCGCTGCTTAATCTTGCTGTGTACTGACTTGAGCAAGTTGTGCATCTGCGCTGGCTTCAGTTGCCATTTCTTCGGTTTTCTTGGAACAGCCTGAAATTAAAATCACCGTTAACATGACAATTAAATATTTATTTTTCATCGATGTAGAACTCAATTGTTTGATTATCAGAAAGTCTGGGTAAATATTTTTTGCTTTAAATATAAATTCAAATTTAGCGTAATTATTAGTCGGGCGTATTGTATCGGAAAGTGTTTAAAGCAGGGATGAACGCAACATAATTCTACATAAAGCCGCGTATAGTCATAGATTGAACAACAAGGATGAAAATAAGGATATCTACAATGAACCCAGCAATCCACGCTCACGCAGTAATACCATTCTGCCTTTATTAAAAGAATTAGACATCGAGTCAGAAGTTGACATTATTGAAGTGCCATATGAAGAGATGCATCAAGCGGCATATCTCAAGATTAACCCCATGGGCAAAGTTCCTTGCTTGGTCGATGGTACTGCCGTGATCAGTGAAACTGCAGCCATCTTTAGTTATTTAGCCGATAAATTCAGTGACAAAGGTTTAGCACCCGCCTTGGATAATCCAAAACGTGGTGAATATTTGAAATGGATGTTTTTCTGTCATGGTCCGCTGACTGAATATATGGACATGAAAAATGTCGGCATTAGCACAGAGTTGATGGATGAAAAACGTGGCAGTTTGAGTTTTGGTAATGAAAAAATACTTTTAGATTTTATTAAAACAGGGCTTGCGCAGGTCCAGCCATATCTGTTGGGGGATAAAATTAGCGCAGCAGATTTGTATTTAGCTTATTGGATGGTGTATGCAATTTCATTCAAAATATTGCCATATTTAGATGAATTTAAACCTTTTATTCAGCAGATTCAGCAACGTGAATCGGTAAAAGATGTGCATTGGTTTCAGTCGGTTTAACTTGGATGCTTATTTGATTGTTGGCTGAACGTGGTATTGCTATATGTCTATTCATATAACTCTTTCTTTGAGAATTAAAAAGAAAGAGTTTTAAATATCAATCACTAAGATGATAAAGCGATTTTAATTATTGCCTAGATAATGTATGGCATATATTGCGCTAAATTAAATAGACTCAATCGTTGTTGGGTCTATTTAAAAAATCATCGGCTTCATCATCAGATAGAGGTGGGCCTAAATCTCTTTCAAGTTTGGCATATATTTCAAGCAGTCTTTTTTGATGTGGATCCATATCTAAGGCACGATGCTGCTGATATGTTAATTGATCATCAATCCAATCATAATCCTGAATCGTAGACCCGGCGAAACTGGTTTTCAAATGGAGTTTGTAATAACCATAAAAGTTGTGTTTCTTGGTATCTAGACAGAGATAGGCGAAGGTAGACCAACCACTTTCGGGAAATTTAAGGCGAGTTCGGCAGGGCTTCTTTTCTAGTGTAAATGTGGGTGAATAGACTTGGCCTTTTAGAATGATATTTTTATCTTGACCAAAATATTGAGTTTGTAATGCAAATAAAGCAAGAATCACTGTGGTGAGAAAAAAGCTGGCAATGACTGCATAAAAAAATGAAATGTATAAATGGAAGGACAAAAAATTAGATTCTTCGTTTTTGTTCACATCTTTTTCTAAGCCTAATAAATAGCAATTCAAAGAAATAAGAAAACAGAGGCAAAAAACGAAAATAGCTAACCAACTATTGGCATGAAAATGATGTATCTCTACGAAAATGAGTGAACAGATAAAAATAAAGCCCAACAAACTATAAATGAATAATTTCTGAAATCTTTTTTGCATTTTGCGAAGCTTATAATTATGTATTGAACGATTATAGCATGCGATGTTTATAGTGATTATAGAAAAAATCACCATGCTTTATGCATGGTGATTTTTAATTCTTGCAGATCTATTTAGATTATTAAGCATGCAATTTTGCAAACAATTGTTGGCTCACGCTGTCTAAAGTTTGTGGAATTGCAATCGCTGCAACAAAACGGTCTGGGCGAAGAATCGTAACAGATTCAGTGGTTTTACCAAACCAACCACGAATATCGGTACCAATATCACCAATCGTAATCACATTGTCGTACTTGGTGCGATTTTCATTGCTAAGCTGAACAGCAGGCAATACTTGGATAAATTTAACGCCCAATTTTTGCCATTTTTTCATGGTCGCATCTGACAGACCCCATTTCGGATCGACGCCCCAAGCAATGATTGCAAAGTCGTTACCGATGACTTCATCAAGTAGGACTTTTTCACCAGATTCAAGTTGAACATGTGGCTGAATGAACATTTTACCTACAGGTGAGTCTTTAACACCGTTATTGATCAATGCACCGTCGTTGTACTTCGGCATTGGTTTGAAGCGCATTTCCAATAGATATTGCTTGATCGGTTTGATGTAATTGAGTGCATAGGCAATACCATCACGGACGAAACCTTGCCATTTTTTCGGTGGAGCAAGGACATGACCCGCCATTACAGAAAGATCAATCATCGCTTTTGCATGATCTTTACGTTCAACTTGGTACGTATCTAAAAGTGCAGGGCCAGCTTTACCTTGTACAACCATTGCAACTTTCCACGCAAGGTTGAATGCATCACGCATACCACTGTTATACCCTTGACCTTGCCATACTGGCATGATGTGCGCAGCATCACCTGCAAGTAAAATACGGTCTACACGGAATTTATCTGCAATACGCGCATTGTGGGTATAAACACGCTGACGAATCACTTCAATACCATCGGTCGTTGGAAGTACTTTCGACAAAAGTTTGGCAATGTTTTCAGGTTTGCTTAATTCTTCTTGAGTCTCCCCAGGCATCACCATAAATTCGAAACGACGAATACCGTGTGGAAGCGCAGCAGATACATAAGGACGCACAGGGTCACAGCATAGGTAAATGTGTGGCGTTGCGAGTGGGTCATTATTGATATCGATCACGATCCATTGGTTCGGTGCAGTTTTACCATCGAAGCCGATGTTGAGGGTACGACGTACCACTGAGTTACCACCATCACAAGCAATCAAATACTGCGCTTGAATTTTTTCAGCTTCACCGTCTTTATTTTGAATATTTAGCGTTACACCATTGGCATCTTGGCTAAAATCAGACAATTGACGAGAGAATAAAACATTTGTGGTTTCGTACTGTTTTAAACCTTGTAGTAGTACATTATCGACTTGCGGTTGAATAAAGGCATTACGACGTGAGAAACCAAATTCACGAGTGAGCGGTTGAATGTCAGCGAAACAACGACCTTTAGGGGTTAAGAAACGCATCGCGTGGTTCGGTGTTGTATGTGGTAATACTTGATCCACTAAACCTAATGATTGGATGGTACGTAATGATTCATCATCAATACCAATCGCACGTGGGTAGTCAATCAGGCTGTCCAGTTGTTCAATCACAGTGACATTGACGCCTTGCTTACTTAAGTAGTTTGCAATGGTTAAGCCGACAGGACCTGCGCCCAGAATGGCAACTTCCGTTGTGTAATTTGCTTTATTGCTCATGCGTAAACATCCAATCACTTCACATATGCCACTATTAAGTTCTAAACAGAGACTTTCAACAAGCTAGGCATAAGTCGAAACGATGAATCGAATTGTCGTGTTTTTTGCAGGGTTTTATTTTAAGTGGATGATATATATTTATTTATATGAAAATCATCAATCATTTTGAATGATTTATCGATCATTAAAATCTATTAATCAGTAGCTTTGAGCATAAAAAAGCCGAACCATTTTTCAATGATCCGGCGACTTTAATTCATTTAGCACAACATTCTATTAGTGAGGGATAAATGTTGAGCAGCAGACTAAATGAATTTAGCGTGTGGAGTACGCTATTCGTCTATTACTGAGCAGGTTGAGCTGGTGCAGAACCTTCAGCATTTGCTTCTGAAGCAGGTTGAGCAGCAGTACCTTCAGCAGCAGTTGTTTCAGTCGCTGGCTGTTCTTGAGTGCTAACCACTACTTTTTCTTGTTCAGGTGCTTCTTGTTTATCTTTGCTCGCAGCAAAACTTGTTGCAGCTGCAGCAGCTAGAGTAGAAGCAAGTAAAATTTGAGTTAATTTCATTTTGAGCATCCTTATATATTTTAGTAAGTCCTGAAAAGATCATCACGTCCATCAGGAGAGAACTCATGCTAAATTGAGAAAACCGAGTGATCAATGCGAGCAACAAAGTGAAACAGACTGGTTAACTGGATGAATACATAACCGTCCATCCTGTGTTTTAAATGTAAAAAAATATCGGAATCTTCATTTAACTTTGCAAGAAAAAATGACCAAATCGACTTCATGATTCATTCATTGTTTACATGATGATTACATCGAAGTCGTAATTAAGCTGAATCCAGAATTTTCACTAAAATCCAAATGTAAGGATTCTTTTCGATATGGCTATTTTTTTAAATATAAGAGTTAACTTTGCCAATAAAATGTGACCAGATATGTCATGCATTCATGCAAATGGAATAAATAGGCTGTTTAACAGCCAGATCATCATTCAATGCCTCGGATACTAGGCTAATCTATGCTTTAGGAAAATGAAGACGGAGAAATGAAGACTAGGCTTGCAGCATTTTTTTGAAATCATTATGGTAAAGGCCATCAATCATTGGCTATTTATTTGAGTGACTCACTTTTGAAATTAGTTTCTACCCACGGTGCGATTCCGGTTTATATTATTTCTGGCTTTTTAGGTGCGGGTAAAACCACAGTTTTACAGCAGTTATTAAAGCAAAAGCCAGCGGGCGAAACTTGGGCCGTACTGATGAATGAGTTTGGGCAAATTGGGGTCGATCAACAGATGTTGCCGCAAGATCAGGGCTTTGCGGTGAAGGAATTATTGGGTGGATGTCTATGTTGTAGCAGCCAACTGCCGATGCAAATTGCGTTGTCACGGTTATTGTCAGAGGTGAAACCCGACCGACTGTTTATTGAGCCGACAGGTTTGGGGCATCCGGGACAACTTTTGGAGCAATTGACTGAGCCACATTGGCATCCGCATTTAGCCATGCGAGCATTGGTGACCGTGGTCGATGGCTCACGCTTACATGATCAAGATTGGACTTCGCAAAACCTGTATGCCGATCAACTCAAAGTGGCACAAATCGTTGTGGTGTCTCATGTCGATTGTATGAGTGATGCCGATCAAGCTGGTTTGGAACGACTCAAACAAGCGTATTTACCGTATCAGCAGCAATGGATCAATGTCGTCAAAGGTGAATTAAAACTGGCAAATATTGATCTCGCCTATGTGGGAAGTCCGCGTAAAATTCAGCCTTTATTGGCGATGCAAAAGCAAACGTTGGTCGATGTACCCACAGAAATTAAACAGTTGCCTTATCATTATGTTGAATCCGCTCAGGGCTATAGTGTCGCAGGTTGGAAACTCCCAAAACGTTGGATTTTCGACTTTTTTGAGCTGTTAGATTTACTCTGTGAGCAGCAAGATTGGCTACGGATCAAAGGTATTTTTCAGACAGACCAAGGTTGGAAAACCTTTAACTTTAATCCTGATCAGTTTAATTATCAGTCGAGCGAGGAAAGTATCGATAATCGTGTCGAAATTATTTACCAAACTGAACGTGAATGGCTTGAATTTGAAGATCGCTTAATGCAGTGTCGTATCGATGCCGATAAAGCGGAGAAATAAGTAAATCAACGCAGCAAAAGCTTGCTAAATCTTATATGCTAAGCGCCAAATTTGAGGACTTTACCATGGCGCTAAAAGCTACAATTTATAAAGCAGATTTGAACATTGCCAATATGGATGTACACCAATATGGTGATTATCAATTGACGATGGCTTTGCATCCTTCTGAAACGATTGAACGTTTGATGGTACGTGTCTTGGCATATGCACGCTATGCAGATGAAGCATTAGAATTTACCAAAGATCTTTTCGAAACAGATGAACCAGCGCTGTGGGAAAAAGATTTAACAGGTCAATTGGTGAAATGGATTGAAGTCGGTTGCCCTGACGAAGACAAAGTCAAAAAAGCCAGTGCTCGTTGCTCACACGTTGCTGTGATTAGCTATGGTTCTTCAGTAGACGAATGGTATAAACGCAACAGCAAACTGAAAACCCTGAAGAATGTTGAAATTTGGCAATTATCTGAAGCGAGTACAGCTGCCATTCAAGAGTTATGCGAACGAACCATGTCTTTACAATTAAACGTAATGGATGGCGAATGGACTTTGATTGGTGATAAAGCTCAAGCGGTGATTGAATGGACACAATTGCAATAAGTTTATCATTTGATTTAACTCTTCATGATGGGTGTGAGTTTAGGCTTGCATCCTTATATATAACAATTTTTTAGTGAATACTATTCTGTTGATTTAAAAGTTGATTTGAAACTCAGTCGATCTAAAACCATCATAAAAATCTAATTTGGGGAAAATTTCCAGGCCTCAATTTATGTAATGCTCATGGATGAATCCTCTTTATTATCATTGTAAATAGCGTTGTTCTTACCGCATAAACGTCTTCATTCAATGAACGTTCAAACTTTTAGAGCGCTTTAAATTTTTTATTCGTTTCTTCCCAATGCATCTTAGTGATAACGGAATACTCCTAAATGTTTCAAGACATGTGAGCTTTACTAGTAAATGTTTATTTGCATGCTGATCTAAATCATTGTGTTCTCAACTTTGAATCGGTAAGTTCTAACGCATTCAAGGGCATCATGTTCAGACTGATTCTGTTTATAATAGTGCTTTATTTAGATTGCGGCATTTGAGGTTGAGAGCATGAGCACGGAATTAGAAATTATTGACTTAGTGGTAGGCGAAGGTAAAGAGGCGGTTAAAGGTGCTTTGATTACAACTCACTATACTGGTTGGTTAGAAGATGGTACTAAATTTGATTCATCATTGGATCGTGGTAATTATTTTGAAACGGTGATTGGTACTGGCCGTGTGATTAAAGGTTGGGATCAGGGCATCATGGGGATGAAAGTCGGTGGTAAACGTAAGTTAATCGTACCATCACATTTGGCTTATGGTGAGCGTAAAATGGGTAATGTAATTCCTGCCAATTCAAATCTTATTTTTGAGATTGAATTGTATGACGTAAAAACTCGCGATTAATAGATCAATAGTTTTAGATCAATGACATGGACGTTATTGATCAATTGGATAAAATAGATGTTGTTATTTTTGTCTTTTACCGTAGATTAGAATAATTACTCGAGTATAAACGCAGGAATCAAAGCCATTGTATTTACAGTTGCCTTGTACCAGATTGTTCTGGGTTTTTACCTTTATTATTTTTACACTGGCATTTACTGTATCGACTGTTCAAGCACAGTATGAAACTGCGCCTAAATCATTTTATTTAAAGCATCAAAACGAAGTTAACCAAATCTACTTCACAGAAGATACCAGTAGCCTATTGCAAGGCAAATGGTTGTTTTATCCAAATCAATTTTTAACGTCTCCAAGTTCAGTTCTGGTCGGTCAAACGGTCTATCTGCCTGCTTCATTTAAAGACATCACAGGGGACAGTAAAGGTTTTGGGACATTTACTGGACATTTCCAAATCCCCAAACAATTTATTGGCCGACGTATCGCGGTCTTGATTCCAAATCAGTACGGTGCGTATCGGGTATTTTTAAATGGTGATGTGATCGTCCGTTTGGGTGAAGTGGGACAAACTGAAGCAGAACAAAAAACGGAAAATGCTCCACGAATTGCCTATTTTGTGGCACAAGATGAATATTTTACTTTAACTATTCAGGCATCAAGTTTTAACAGTATGCATGGTGGGTTTGAAAACCCGATGCGCATTGGTATCGCCAAGACAGTAAACCGCCAATTCCAACAACAAATGATGAGTATTGGAATGGTGTCGGGCGCCGTCTTGGGTGTGGGACTATTTACGATCCTATTTTCTGTTTTCCGAGGTTTACGCGGTCGCAATAGCCGAAGTAACTTGGTGTTTGGCTTTTTTATTGTATTTTTAGCATTCCATAATTTATTTTCAGCACCTTATGCCTATACCACTTTTACCGATATCAATTGGTTGTGGGGCACGCGATTAGAATATTTATTTACTTATTTGGCATCGATTTTCTTTTTAAGTTATATCCACTTGCTCAGTCGTCGCTATTTATTTACCTTAAATTATCAGATCGCGATTTTGCTGTTGTCGTTGAATATTTCAGTGACTTTTGTTTCGACGCCTGAAATTTTTCAACCTTTGGCAACTTACAGTTTTGCCTATGTGATCGTTGTTCTAAGTAATTTTGCTTATGGTTTTTACGTAACACTGAAAAAGAAAGAACCGTATTCAAAATTAAATTTAATCGCGGTTATTTTCCTGTGCATTACCTTTTTAAACGACTTTTTACTGATGATGAATTTGATTGATTCAGTCAATTTATCGTTCATTTCAACCAGTTTGTATGCCTTGTTGATCATGTTTCAGCAATCGCACCATTATGCACAGCAGTCTATGCATACCGAGCAGTTAAATAATAGTTTACTTGAGCTAAACAGTTCACTCGATCAGAAAGTTAAAGAACGCACCTTACAGCTTCACGAGCTGAATACAAAATTAGAGCTACAAATTCGTATTGATGCCTTAACAGGGGCATTTAACCGCCGTGCATTGAATGCTGAAATTCAACGTTTATATTCAGAAGTCCGTTTTCATAGTCACCGAACGTTGGTCTTTGCCATGTTAGATGTCGATTATTTTAAAAATTATAATGACCACTATGGACATCTCAAAGGCGATGAGGTGTTACAGCAGATCGTGAAAACCATGCAAAATACCCTGCCAAGTTCAGCCTATGTGGCTCGCTACGGTGGAGAGGAGTTTGCCATATTGATGCATGATGTTCCGTATGCGATTGCCCAAGAGCAATTGCAATTGGTACTCGAAGCCATGCGTAATGAACAACTTGAACATGTTAATCGGGGTGATGAAAAAAATTACGTCACACTGAGTTTGGGCATGGCATGGATGGATAAGCAAAATGACTTCGAAAGTATCGAAGCTTTAATGAAACATGCAGACTATTATTTATATATGGCCAAACAGGCAGGACGCGATCAACTTAAGCCTTGATACCTAGTCGTAAACGGTTTAAAACTTTGTGGAGGTATCGCTAGTATTCTTTGCCAATCCTTATTTAGATTCATTTATCTTTAAATTCATCTATACAATCATCTTATTTGAAAATCTATCCCTCTACGAACTTTATCTCTCTACTAGCAGAGTTGTTTGACTAATTTAAGAGGTACATCAGCAGGCTCAAAATCCTGATGTGCGACAAAGCCATATTTTTGGTAAAAGGCGAGTGCCGTATGGGTACTTTCTAGACTGATCTCGGTAATATTCTTTTTCCGGACGCAGTGCATCATGTTTAATAATAACGCCTTACCAATGCCTTGGTACTGACGTTCAGGGCAAATATAGTTCAGTAAAATTTGTCCCTGATCACTGACTAAAATAAAGCCGACCACTCGATTGTCACTGACGTAGACCCAACTATCGTTGTAAAGCATCCACATTAAGATATTTGATTGATTTGCCTCCTCAAGCCAAGTTTGAATCACACTTTCATTACGTTGATGGTCCTGGATACATGAACGAATGCTGTTGTGAATCACGTTAATAATTTCGGGTATGTCCTGGATTTGTGCTTCACGTATCATAATTTTTTCTTTTTATAAAAAAACTCCAACAGCCTGCCATTTCAGAAGATATCGCCCTGTGCTTAAAGAGGCTTATTGTTGCGTTTTATGTTTTTTTGCTGCCATTGCGCCGTTGGGTTGGGTTTTTATTTCAAAATTGTTGCAAAATTTACAAATGTATATTTATAAATTAATCATTAAATATGGATAAATAACCACATAAATGCATCTAACTATACTGTTTTTAAAGTAATAATAGATCTTTTAGAAAAGTATACACACTTAATAATTTCAGCAGGTGTAATAGTTTGAAATAAATTAGCAAAGAAAATAGGCCAAATTTCAGCTTTAAAATAATTTTGTATGAATTTTAAACGTTATTGTGCGTTATATTAGTCCATAAAAATATTCGATGATTCAAGATGTGCATGCGCGTCATCGGCAGTAGGTTGTTATTATGGTTAATTTTCTCATTGTGATATGTATTCTGATCGCGTTGTCTGCAGCGGGCATTGTGGTCAAAAAAATCCTAAAAACAGAAAAATATCGTCAAAAATATACGCGCTACCAAGCACCAGAAAAATCGAACAGTATCTCTTTAGCATCGAATGATGATGCTATACGCCAAGTCGATCAGGTCATTGAAGTTGATGAATATGAACAGCAACTTTTTGATGATATTGCGGAAATTTTCTTTCAACAACAATACAAATTAGATTCGCTACAGGCAGCCGAGCAGTTACAAGAAGTCTTTTTACGTCGCATGCCAGTGAATTGTAAAACTCAAATTCGCCAATTAGATTTGAATGAATGGTCGATTTATTGGAATTTTTACAATCAATCACTCGAGTATTATTTAGGCCGATACGGTGAGTTTTATACACATGTCGACCGTTTTGGCGAAGAACATAAAATTGAATATCGCTATCAAGACTCCGCAAGTTGAAGCAAAATGCGATCTTGGACTAAATCGAGATAACTCAAATCATCGGTTATTCGGGCCATTAAAATAGCGCCTTCATAATCCGCCAAGCTGACTTTGGCAAGTTGAGCGGCGTGTTCGATGGTCATGCATCGCTTAAAAAACACTTCAAAGGCGAGTTGCCACTCCTGAAAGATGGACTGTAATTTTGCAAAAATCTCGGCAGGTAAATGTTGCCGCTCCATACTTAAGATCCCGACCAAACAGCCTAATCCACCTTGGCTAAAAAACTGGATGGCCTGTTGATGGATGTGCGAGAAAGCCTGTTGAGGTGATGCAGTGGATTGCTGTAATTGCTGAAAAATACTGTGCTGTAACTTTACATGCGTCAGGTTTAAAATTTCCATCAGCAAAGCGTCTTTATTCGGATAGTCATAATAAAACGCAGCTTTTGAAAGTCCACAGGCTTCAGCCAATTTCCCCATGCTGCAGCCCATATAGCCATAGCGTTTAAAGGCGTGTGCTGACTGTAGTAATAGATGTTCTGAGGTGTTTTTCCGTGGACGCATGTATCTCTCTATCCAAATAAATCACTATGATGTGTATAAAGTAAATTGGTTTAACCGACTAATAGTTCGTCAAACCTTCCAATGACTTCCTGCCATAAGGGTTCAGCACCTTTGCGGAAATATCCCATATGACCAATATGTTTTAGACCATAATCTTGCGCTTCAATATTGATATAGTGCATTGATGCTTGCGCATAATGTTGCATAAAAGCATGTCGTGAATTGGGTAATGCCCAGTCATCATCGAGCGCAGCGACCGCATAAATCGGCGTTTGAACTGCAGCATATTGTTGAGATAGCTCACTCAGCTCAGGGTCGGCAAAGAAATAGGTTGGGTTTTTACACCAACGACGCCATTGCTTATAGACATCGACAGGAAGGTCAGCGCCCATATTGAGTTTGCTCCAAGGCAAATACCCTTTGACGGCAACCATCGGCGGAAAAACGATATTCCACATCACATGAACCTTCATTTTTTCTTTAAAGGGCATATAGCCATGCCAACCTGCGCCAGTGCCAAAACAATACATGGCACGTATCTGATCATGATTTGAGGTGAGGCCTAGTGCTTGACCGCCATAGGAGTGTCCCACTAGAAAAGTTTCCTGACCGTGTTGTTGCATATAAGCTATGGCACCAGAAAGGTCATAACGTCCCCAGTCGAGGTAGGACATCTTAAAGCCTTTAAGTTTTGACGGTGCAGAACGTCCTATACCACGATAATCAAAAGTCAGTACTTGATAACCGAGTCCTGCGGCATACTCGGCAAAACGACGGTAAAATTGTTGAGGTACACCTGTAGCACTTGAAATAATAATATTGGCTTTAGCAGCAGAATTAGGCCGATATTCAACGCCTGAAAGCGTATAACCATCGGTTGCTGGGAAACTCACGGGTGTACTGTGTATTTCTTGCGTTGTTTGTTCTAAATCCGTTGGCATAATTTTTCTCTGAATAGGCAGGACGGAAAGGGTTTACTCAGTTTAAATAAAGGGTTATTTGCCCTGAAAATTGGCTGCGCGACGTTGTAGCATGGCCATCACACCTTCTTGTACATCTTGTGTTTTTAGTAGTGGTTGTAAATGCTGATCTAATTGAGCAAAGGCAGCATCGGCTCCCAAATGCACCCCTTGCTGTGCTGCAGCGAGTGTTGCCTGAACCGCCAGTGGTGCAGCCTGTGCAATTTGTTCTGCAAGTTCTATTGCACGAGATAAGGGCGCTTGGTCGGTGATTTCAGTCACCAAGTTCATGTCATATGCCGTTTGCGCATTGAAACGTTCACCTGTGAGTAAATAGCGCATGGCTTTATTCCAACCCGCTGCTTGCACAAAGCGAACTGTTGCGCCACCAAAGGGAAGAATGCCACGTTGCACTTCCATTTGAGCAAACTCCGTGTGACGCTGTGCGATCACGATATCGGCATTCAGCATGAGTTCAATACCCGCTGTAAAACAGAACCCTTGTACCGCGACCACAACTGGTTTTTTTCGTTGTCGTGAGTTGGTTCCCCACGGATTAATTTGCTGATCAGGAAAATTAAACAGTCCACTGCCAAGTTTTGGTTGTAGTTCGACCAGATCTAGACCTGCAGTAAAATGATCACCATGTGCAAAAATCACTGCACAGCGTAAATTTGGATCATCTTCATATTCAGTGAGTGCCAGTGAAAGGTCATGAATTAAATGACTGTCAAACGCATTTCGTTTATCTGCACGGTCCAAACCGATTAAATAAAGATGACCACGAATTTCTCGACTTACACGACCTTGTTGTTCTGACATTTGGATGATTCCTTCTGATTATTCTTTATGCATAGCTAAGTTTTTAAACGATTGTTAGAAAACTGTCAAAACTGATGCGTTCAAAACATCAAAATCATCGTCTGGTGGATGAGTGGTTTGATTTAAAATTTACAGAGTTGATATGAAATAGTGTGTGATATAGCTTGCCTTTGGGCTGATTTTTTCCATAATAGCTGCAGCTTTTTTAAGGCCCAATCAACCATGTCGAACTTAGAAATATTTGCAGTTATTATTAGCTTAATCGGGGTGAGTTTAACCATTAAGCGAAATATGTGGTGTTGGTGGTTTAACTTTGCAGCTTTTTTGCTGTATGCCTACTTGTTTTATACCTACAAACTTTATGGCGAAACCATTTTGCAGTTTTTCTTTGTGGTGGTGAACTTCTACGGTTTTTATCACTGGTTGAAGGGCAAACAACAAGATCATGACATCCGTATTGAACCGATTGCGACCAAACTCGTGATCTTTCAAATGCTCTTAGCAGCGGTGGGCGGTTTGATTTTTGGTTTAAGTTTGCACTATTTTACCGATGCAGCCGTACCGATTTTGGATGCACAATTGGCCGCGTTTAGCTTACTCGCAACGTATTGGACCAGCCGGAAACATATTGCTACTTGGGTGCTTTGGGTATTTGTCGATATTATCTATGTGGGTATGTTTATATACAAAGACCTGTATCTCACTGCGGCGTTGTATGCTGGTTTTGTGGGCTTGGCGGCATTTGGTTGGTGGCAATGGACACAAGTCAAAAATAAACAGCAGCAACAGGCGATGAAAGCTTTATAAGGATCATTGGGTGATGGCAAAGCTACTTTTAATAGCCGATTCCGAACCCGATGAATAAGTAAAGAGCGTGCAGAGTCATGATTATCGACTTTCAACTTGAGCAGCAACTGCGTTTTGATCGACAAGCTGGGTTTCTATTGCAGCAAAAAGCGAGCTTTTTTCAGTTTGAACAAATAGCAGATGTGTATAACGCTGAATGGCTCAATGCATTTCCACAAGGCACGCAATGTAGCATCAGCGGTTTGGATGATGGTGCAGATGAATACGGCATCCAAATCAGTTACAAACACCAAAGTATCTTGATTGATTATTCACAAGTAATCAAATTGGTACACCGTGATCGGGATGGTGTGGTGCATAGCATGCTTTTAAATTAATAAAATTTTTAAAATCAGCTCTTTAAAGATTCGTTTTAAAAAAGAAAAAAATAAGCGTAAGAAGAAATGAAAAGATATGGAACGTTATTAAAGCAATGACGCAACTTGACCCAAAAGATTCAACATTTAAAATTTTTAATCAGCTATGTTTCGAACTTTTTCATGATTATGGCTCGCACTGCACGTCTTTTGAACCAAGCGCTTTGATAAGTGCAAAACCAATGCAACAGCTTCCTGAACAAGCCAGCTTTGATATTGTAAGCCTCGACTTCGGTCATTGGTACGCAAAGTTGTCCTATGCAGGGATGTATTTAAAAATCGATGCGGGCTGGGAATTTCAGCTCGAGTTTAAAGATCAGCATGGGCAAATCTATTAAAAAGTCCTTTAAGGCAGAGTCCAATGAGTTGCAGTATGGCAATTCTGTTTTTTCAGCTTGGTTTCAGGTCAATGACAGCCATAACGCTTTTCGATTTAATTAAAAGCACAGTTTTAGCAACTGTAGACTGGGCGAAATAAAACAATAAAACCAATATTGACCTGAAGGATTACGAGAATGGCACATCAATTTACCGTCAATGCCACTATTCATGGCGTTTCAATTGAAGATTTTAAACGACTAGCCGCAGATATTAGCTTGCATGAAGCGGTGTGCAAACGCATACCGGGTGAAAATCTAGAAATTTTAGAATCAAAGAAAACAGGCGATATGTATACCTTAAAACGTGCGTATAACCTTGATGTAAATATTCCAGATATTGCCAAGAAATTTTTAAAAGATGCGTTTCGCTTAAAACGTACAGATATTAGTAATTTGGCGGCGTTAACGTCAGATGTCAAACTGGATCCAAACCTACCGCTCGAAGCCAGTTGCAAACGAAGTGTCAGTGGCGATGCGACACAAGTCAGTTTTAATTTGGACTGGACGGTGAAAGTCAAAGTTCCATTGATAGGTGGATTACTAGAAAAACATGCAGAAGGTGAAATTCGTCGTTTTAGTCAGCTTGAGATTGAAATTGTAGAAGATGAATTGCGTAAAAATTTAAAAGCCTGAATTGATTTGAAAGCGAGTTAAAAAAAGCGGTCATTGACCGCTTTTTTTTAGTGAGATGTTTTTTCAAAACGTTGACCATAAAGCATCGCAGTAAAGAAGGTCACCAAACAGACGGTCCAAATATAATACATGGCGCCAATGTTACTGTATAAACTCAACCATTGAACCAATGGCAAGGTGATACCACCAGCGATGGCATAGGCCAAATTGTATGAAAATGAAATGCCCGAGAAACGAATCTGTGCAGGGAACATTTTCACCATACTATAAGACACCATACCAACCGTGCCTGATGCCAAGCCGAGCAGCATATAGAGCGCAAACACGGTCGATGCCGCCACATGGCCCAAGCTGTTATAGAACACACCCGCGATTAGCGCGACAAGGAGGGAGCCGAACAATATCACTTTGCCCGCACCGAAGCGATCTGCCAAAAGACCTGCCAAGATACAACCGACCATTTGCATCACAATAGCGGCACTTTGCATTTTAAAGGCATCGGCACGCTCAAAACCAAAGGCGCCTGTGAGTAAATTTGGCATCGCTAAAATCAGCACAACAACACAGCCGGTTAAGAACCATGTAAACAGCATACCAATCACAACGCCTGTTTTGTGTTGTTGCAGCACTTGTTTTACTGGAAGCTCTTTAGCCAATTGTTTCTTTTCTTGCATGGCTTTAAATACAGGCGTTTCTTTTAAATAACTGCGGAGATAGAGCGCAACAAAACCAAAGATCCCGCCTAGAATAAATGGAATCCGCCATGCCCAGTCATGGATTTCTGACTCTGTAAATTGTAATGAAATAAACAAAGACATCAGTGCGCCCAATAGGATACCTAAAGATAAGCCAGCAGTGAGTAGGCCGTTGGCGATCCCAATTTTTTGCTCTGGCACATGCTCTGAAACAAAAGTCCATGCCGCAGGGATTTCACCACCAATCGCGATGCCTTGAATCACGCGCATCAGTAGGAGCAGAAGCGGTGCTGCATAGCCAATACTTTCAAAAGTCGGCATCACACCGATCATCAGTGTAGGCAGAGCCATGAGTAAAATAGACAAACTAAATAAACGCTTACGACCAATCAAATCGCCAAAATGCGCCATCACCACACCACCCAATGGGCGGAAAAAATATCCGGCTGCAAAAATACCGTAGGTATTCAGCATCGCCCAAAATGGACTGAGTCCAGTGGGGAAAAACAGTTCCGAAATAATTTTGGCATAAAACACATAAATAACGAAGTCATAAAACTCTAAAGCACCACCGAGTGATGACAGTCCGAGGGTACGTTTATCTTGACGAGTCAGGCGTGGCTGAGCTTCCATGCAAATATTTTCCAACAGCAAATAGCATGCGATGATTTTAGTGATTCAAATTTTTATTGAATAATCAAACTTTTTTGCCTTATTAAAAACTTATAGTTATGGAAATATCATTAAATAAGAACAAAATAATATAGATAAAGCCACGTTAATTTAAAAAGTGATAGGCAATGGGCGATGGTGTGCTTTAATTTTAAATGATAAATATCAATCATATAAAGATTTATGATCCGCTATTTTATTCAGTACTCTATATAAACCATAAAAGATTCAAAGCCATAGCACACTGTTGTTTTATACTCAGAACCGATAATAATGAACACAGCATCGTCATTATAGTCAACGTGATTTAAGTCAGTTAGACGAAAAAGGATAAAAACATGAGTCATATTGCTGCTGTTGCACAGCGTGGTGAAGCGATTTTGACGCTCACTGCCGCAGAGGTACAAGCATCTGAAATAGGTTCTGCATGGTTAACTGCACTGAGCGAAACACTTTATGCCACCATGCTTGAACGTCAAGGTGTAGGTATTGCCGCACCGCAAATTTATGTTTCTAAGCGGGTAATTATCGTGGCTTCACGTGCAAATTTACGCTATCCAGACGCGCCTGAAATGGAGGCGATCGTGATGGTCAATCCAGTGATTACATCTCGATCTACGACCACGGTTTTGGGTGAAGAAGGCTGCTTAAGTGTGCCGAATGCACGAGGACAAGTCCCGAGAGCCGAGCAAATTCACGTGCGATATTTGACCCTTCAAGGTGAAGTCAAAGAGAAAACCCTGAATGGCTTTCCTGCACGGATCGTACAACATGAGGTCGATCATCTGAACGGGATCTTATTCACCGAGCGTTTAGAATAATAAACTGTACTATTTCTAAAAGATAAAAGTGACCAATTGAGCTAAAAAAATAGCGGAAAAGTAATTTGAATAGTGGTGTAAGTGAAGTTTAAAGGCTTCAAAGGTTGCACTTTTAACTGTGAAAATAGGCTTTCTTTTTGAAGTTAAAACCTTGTATAACTAGCGAAATAATAAAATAAAAAAGAAGATTAATGGGGAAAAATTGGGGCAATGCTGTCTGTACGAAATGGGGCGTACAATGGCGTAAATTGAAGCATCTTTTATTTGAGTCGGACTATCTCATCATCAATTGGTCTGACTACGATAAAGGGCGTTTACTCCTCATCTTTGGCATGTTGAGTCAAGTCAGCGTGTTGAAGTGGTGCATCATGAATTTTTATTATTCGTCCAATCGGATCTGGTTTAATCCGAGTGCACTCAAGTTGAGGATCATGGTCGCTTGTATAGTCCTACTCAGTTATGGCGTATTGGCCGTACTCAGTCTTTATTTCAAAAAATATTTAAATTTCAGACTGTTTTTTAGCTATTTTGCGCCCGTCCTCTTTGGGATCGGCATGATCTATGGTGGCTATATGATCGGGATCTATAGTCCTGCCACCATGGCGGGGACGGTCAATCTGCTGATGGTCGGTTTGGTTTTTTATCGTCCTGCGATTATGCTCAGTATTACATTTCCGATCACACTGTTTATTGGCTACATTTGCTATCAAACTTCGATTGACCATCTAGAATATGCACCGATTTTCAGCCCAGCTTTAAAACAGAGTGAGTTTTACGACAACGCCTTTTGGCTCATGAGTATGGCGGAGTTGTATTTGCCCATATTGATCGTCAGTGCAGTATTTTTTCAGATTTTGCTTTTACAGTGGCGACACCGTGAACAAAAGATGGAAGTCCTCAGCCGTGTTGATGGCCTGACCAATGTGTTTAACCGTCGTTATGTCAGTCATGAACTTGATACGCTCAGCAAACAGACACGGCCTGAATTTGCAGTGGTTTTGCTTGATCTCGACCATTTTAAATTGATCAATGACCAATATGGACATGATGCAGGAGATGCCGTTTTACAACGTGTTGCTCAAATTTTAAATGACAATACTCGTGTACAAGATGTGGTTGGGCGTTATGGCGGTGAAGAATTCATTTTAATTCTAAAAAATCAGAGTTTAGAGCAGGCGATAGACGTGGCTGAACGCTGTCGATTGGCAATTTTTGAAGCTGAAACCATGATAGCCAACCAACATATGTTGAAGATTAGTGCAAGTTTTGGTGTAGCAACTGCGATCGAGGGGACACCGTCTGCTATGGTCACGCGTATGGCCGATCAAGCGCTGTATATGGCAAAGCAACAAGGTCGTAACCAAGTACGCAGCTTTCGTGAGTTAAACTTGGCAGAAGATTAAATAATTTAAATGATAGTTATGCAGCAATTACAATTTCAGCTCGGATTAGCGCAGCTCCACTTTCAGACCGAGCAAAAGAATATTCATTTTGATCATGGCTTAGCGGCGTGGGTACAAAAATGTGTCCGACATCAGCGCTTCGATGCTTTAGCGATTGAATATTTGATCTATGAAATTGAAGAAATTTTAGAACGATTACAGCTCGATTATCAGACGCAGCGCTATGCTCAGTCGAATGATGCGATGCTGCATATATTGGCGCAAACCTTTTTTGAACATGCGACCCACATTGACCGACAAAGCTTAGAACATGGCTTTAATGAAATGATTGAACATACGGTATATTATCAAAATCTATTTGGTGAGCAGGCAATCATTCAACTCAGTTATTTCGTTTTTATTCGAGAAATGATGCACCATTTGAATATACAGCACATACAGGTTTTAGCTCAGAACACATCTTCACCATAAGGACTTATACAGATGCAGCTCAATTTGTTATAAATAAAAAAGCACATAACAACAAAATAACCCTTATGAAAACGCCTGTTCCAAATTATTTACAGCATGTCCTCAATGCCTGCGATGCCAATCAGCACGGAGCTTTGGCAGATTATATTCCTGAGTTAGCCCATGCCAATCCGAATAGACTGGCTTTGGCACTGTCTACCGTAGATGGCACGATTTATTCTACGGGTGATGACGAAGTCGAGTTCACCATTCAGTCGATGTCTAAACCCTTTGCTTATGCCTTAGCGATTCGTCATCTTGGCTTAGACAGTGTTTTACAAAAAGTCGGTGTCGAGCCATCGGGAGAGGCGTTTAATCAAATTGCGCTCGATCCACAAAGCAATACCCCGAAAAAACCGATGATCAATTCGGGGGCAATCACCACACATTCACTTTTACCGCATGACGAACACAGCACCCGAGCTGAAAAACTCCGCGAATTTTTAAGTGAACTGGCAGGACATGAGGTGGTTGTTCGAGAAGAGTTGGGTCAATATTTACAACGGTTTGAGCGTTAATTGATAAAAATCCATTGTATGATTCATACAAGGTGCTCATAAGTTTAGTGCTTAGATCGGCTATAATTTTCTTTTTGCGTTAAATTTGCTTATGTCTTTTGAGCTAAAAGTCAGTCTACTCCCGAGTGCTGAAGCTTTATCCCCACAGCATAAAAAGCTGAATAAACTGATTGAGCAAATTGAACAGCAAAAGCTGGATTTAGCGCTTTGGCAAAATGCCAAAAGTGAAATTCAGAGTTATATTCAGTTAAAACTTGTGCCGATTTATCGTGATTTGCATGCGGTGTACTACCGACAACTTGCACAGCTTTGGTTGCACATACAGCAAGAAGACTTTGCCAAAGCAGATTTAGCACAGCTCGATGCCAAACTCACCAAATTGGCAAAGCAGCTTAAAAAATCCAATTACCTAAATACAGCCGAACTTGAAAAAGTCACTGAAGTAGATGCTTTTTATCAACAGCATGATGCGCATAATCAAAAGCCAAATAAAAAGGCCAAGTTAGCCCAAACTGAACAGAATAAAGCAGAACGCCATGTTGATATAGAACAAGAAACGACAGAAGAATATGAGTCTTATGAAGAATGGGACCGCGAACAATATCAACGTGAGAAAGAAGAGCATCAGCGTAAACGTCTAGCGCAAAAACGTGAGCAAGCTGAAAAGTTAGTAAACCAATCACTGAAAACCGTGTATTTAAAAATCACCGCCATGATTCACCCAGACCGTGAAGCTGACGAAACTAAAAAAGCTGAAAAAACTGAGTTGCTGCAAGTGGTGAATCAAGCCCATGAAGCACAGGATTTGTTTTATTTATTAAAGCTGCAATTACAGCTTGAAACCAATAAAGGCAAAAGCCCTAAAGCCTTAACGGATGAACATTTAAAGTTTTATCAAATGGCGCTAGAAGCACAAAGCCAACGCCTTGCCAGTCAGATTGATGACATTACAGATAGTTTTCACTGGACTGAAAAACCAAAGCCGAAAAATATGCAGGTGAAAGATGTGTATAAGGTGATTGATGGTGATGTTTCAGTGCTAAAAGAACAAGTGAAGTGGGAAAAAGAACGGCTGAAATATATGGAGAAGATGAAAGGGTTGGAAGTGTTGTTGGGGAATGGGGTGCTTTAGATTTTGCTTTTCTCCCACTCCCATTGGGATGAGAAGCACTGCTTCGCAAGGGGGTGAGGGTTGAAGTTATAATCAAAAATATTTAAAAGCACCTCTCCCTAGCCCTCTCCTAAAAGGAGAGGTAACGTTATCTATCGAATAGTTTTTGAAATTCACAATGGAAATTCTCTTTCCCTTATGGGAGAGGGCTGAGGTGAGGGTTTTAAGCAACAGCTTAAAGCTGAAATATGGGAAAAGAGAGTGGGTTGGAGGTGTTGTTGGAGAATAGAGCTTTGTAATTGAATAACGTTATATTAATATGGCTAAAAATTAGTAAAATTTTAAATGGTATTTTCTTTTGAAATTTTGGGGTAGAAAAGGAGTTCAATGGTTAGTTTACAAAAGGTAGCTTTTGAAAAAGTTCTTCAATTAGCATTCAAATACCCTTGGTTACAGCCAAAAACTGAAGCATTGAGTACATTATTGTTTGAAGATTGTGAAACTGAAGCTCAAACACAAGTAGTGATTGATATTTTAGCTGAACTAAAATATATAACGATGCACGAATATAATGAATGTGTTTGTAATTTAGCTCTAGATATTGCTACATCTCATCTAGATCCGGAAAAATCTTTTATCGTGGCAATGTCAGCAGATTCCACTGCTGACAGTGGTCAAAGTGTAATCTACGATTTAAAACTAGAATTGTCCAAACTAGAATGGACAGGTTATAGATCAGTAAATAGATATGATCAAGCACATAAAGTATATAAAGAATTTAAAAAAAGCAAAGGTGAACAAATAGTTGATTTAGTATTAATTGATAATTTTGTAGGAAGTGGCAGAACTGTAATTAATCGTGTTAAAAGAATTAAACAAATATTTGAAGACTCAGGTTTTCCTCTTCCTAATATATACGTGAAAGTCCTAATATCGACAGTTGGTGGAAGCCAGAGAATCATTAGTGAAAAGATCAATTTTGAATATTACTACTCGGTAAATGATAAAATTTTAGAAAAAATTTATGAGCCTCATCAAGTCGAAATGAAAAAAGAATTAATGAGGAGCTTAGAATCAAAGCTAGCTCCATTTTATAATGATAGACCATTACCTAGTCTAGGTTATGATGAGTCACAAGTTGCAATTTCAATCGAAAATAAAAACACACCAAATAATGTATTTCCAATCTTTTGGTGGAAATATTATTCAGATCAACGAATTAGAAACGTTATATTACATCGGGCTATGGATGATGCATGATGAAAAAAAATATATATTTAAAAAATGAGTTATTAAAAATTTTATTAGCTTCATCAAATCATACCTTACAAGCATTTACTCTGAATAAAAGATTGGGACTAGCATCTAATGTTTTTTTTGATTTGATATTTGAACTGGAGAAGGAAGGATTAATACATATTGATGGGGTGTTTATCAAATTACTTGAACAAGGCATCGTATATATATTGTCAATAATGAATGTTGAGAAAAAAAATAAAAGTAAGATACCAAATAGATTTTTATCTGATAGTACATTGAAAATTAATGAATTTTATATTCCAAAGAGGAGTTTACTTTAGTGTATAGTCGGTTATACTTATTGAGCCTGTAAGGATTAGTATTTTGAAGCGAGTCGCTTCTAATGTTAACGGGTCTTTGACCTATACTCTCTATTAAATCAAAGATTTAATAGAGAGGGGGCGAACAGCTGCTGCTGATTCGCGTAAGAAAATAAGATTTCTTTTGATTGCTATCAAAATAAACTTCTTTTCTTACATAGCAAGTAATTTAAGGTAATCCTTACAGGTCTATTATGACAAAACATATTGCTAAAAATTGGACTAAATATTTTGAAGATATTGGTCTTAAAGATGAATATATAGAAGAATATTCAGAAGTAATAAAAAAACTGGTAGGGAATAATGTACCTGTTATTTTTGAAATAGAACATTTATCTAAATTGGTTGGGATAAATGTTTCTACTCTGTATTCAATGATTTTTTCAACTGAAAAATTTTATAGATCATTTGATATTCTTCAAAAAAATGGAGAAAATCGTCGTATTACCACACCTTTTAAATCATTAAAGAAAGTCCAAAAATGGATATACCAAAGTATATTGAAGCAAGGTTATATTCATAAGTCTGCTCATGGTTTCGTTGAAAAAAAATCCATTATTACTAATGCTAGTGTTCATAAAAGTTCCAAGGTGTTTTTACAGTTAGATATTCGAAAATTCTTTCCCTCTATTCCTTTAAGTTGGGTAATTAATTATTTTCATAAATTGGGATATTCAAAAAAATTATCTTTTTATTTGGCTAAGTTGTGTTGCTATAAGGAGAGTTTGGCACAGGGAGCTCCTACAAGCCCAGCATTATCAAACTTAATTTTCTTTGGTCTTGATAAAAAATTAAACAATTACGCCATTAAAAATAATATTCTCTATACTAGATATGCAGATGATATGGTTTTTTCAGGTACGGAAATTTCTTTAAATTTTAAGAACTTCTGTATTTTTTTAATAAAAAAATATGGTTTTAAAGTTAATTCAGAAAAGACAAGGTTAAAAATTAATGTTAATCAGAATATTATAACTGGAGTACAAATTAAAAATAATAATATTTTTGCACCTAAAAAATATAAAAGAGAGTTAATTCAAGACTTATATTATATTAAAAAATTTGGACTAATTTCTCATGTTTCAAAAAAAAGAATCAAAGACCCTAATTACGTATATTCTTTATTGGGAAAAATAAATTTTGTACTTAGTATTGAACCTGAAAATTTAGAATTTATAAACTATAAGAATATATTAAAAAATATCATCGAATAAAAAATCCCCTCACGAAGAGGGGATTTTTTTGAACCAAACTAACAACACATTAAAGCGCTGCAATTTGCTCCATATTCGCTTTAATCTTCGCTAACTGATCAGCAAATTCAGCAAGTTTCACTTTCTCGCCTTCAACCACAGCCGCAGGCGCTTTCGCGACAAAACCTTCATTGCCAAGTTTAGTCGCAATTTGGTCATGCTGTTTTTGAACCTTGTCTAAGTCTTTCTGTAAACGACCTAATTCCGCTTTAGGGTCAATTAAACCCTTCATTGGAACGAATACAGACACGTGACCCACTACAGAAGAAGAAGACAATGGCGGTTGTTCAGCATCAGCCAAGAAGGTAATGCTTTCAACTTTAGCCAATGCTTTGAACAACGGTTCAATACGTGCGATTTGTGCTTTTTCAGCATCAGTGGTGTTTTGAAGAAGTACAGGCAACAAACGCGCATTACCTAGACCCATTTCACCACGGATGTTACGTACCGCACCAATCAAACCTTGCAGCCATTGCATATCTGCTTCAGCTTGTTCGTTGATTTTCGCTTCATCTGCAACAGGGTACTGAGCCAACATGATTGTTTCGCCAGAAATGTTCAGTTTCGGCGCAAGCGTTTGCCAAATTTCTTCTGTAAGGTACGGCATCAATGGATGAGCCAAACGTAAAGACGCTTCCATTACTGCAAGCAATACACGACGAACTTCAGCTTTACGCTCAACTGATACGTTTTCATCATTTAGAACAGGCTTAGTCAGCTCTACATACCAGTCACAGTATTCATTCCAAATGAACTCGTAAATCGCTTGTGCAGCCAAGTCTAAACGGTAAGTCGCAAATGCTGTTTGCACCGCTTGTTCCGCTTTTTGCAGACGGCTCACGATCCATTGTTCAGGCAATTCCCAAAGGTCTTGATGTACTTCTTGACCAATCACTTGCTCTTCGCAGTTCATCATCACGAAACGGGTAGCGTTCCAGATTTTGTTGGCAAAGTTACGGTAACCTTCAACACGTTTCATGTCGAACTTAATGTCACGGCCAGTGTTCGCAAGCGCACAGAAAGTGAAACGAACCGCATCTGTACCGTAAGACTGAATGCCTTCAGGGAATTCTTTACGGGTAGATTTTTCAATCTTCGCTGCTTGTTTCGGGTTCATCAAACCAGTCGTACGTTTTTGTACTAAAGTTTCAAGATCCACGCCGTCAATCAAATCTAATGGGTCAAGCACGTTGCCCTTAGATTTAGACATTTTCTGACCTTCGCCATCACGTACCAAACCGTGAACGTACACTGTTTTGAACGGAACTTGCGGTGTGCCATCTTCATTTTTCATGAAGTGCATGGTCATCATGATCATGCGGGCAACCCAGAAGAAGATGATGTCAAAGCCAGTCACAAGCACATCAGTCGGGTGGAAAGTATTTAAGAAATAGTTTTCTTTATCTTTCGCCGCGTCGCCAGTCCAACCTAAAGTAGAGAATGTCCAAAGACCAGAAGAGAACCATGTATCAAGCACGTCTTCGTCTTGTTTCAATTCAACTTCAGGCGCAATGCCGTTTTTCGCACGAACTTCAGCTTCGTCACGGCCTACAAATACGTTACCTTCAGCATCGTACCAAGCTGGAATACGGTGACCCCACCACAATTGACGTGAGATACACCAGTCTTGAATGTTATTCATCCAAGCCATGTACATGTTGCTGTATTGCTCAGGGACAAACTTAATTTGACCGTCTTGAACCGCTTTAATTGCAGGCTCGGCAAGCGGTGCAATTTTCACATACCATTGGTCAGTCAATAATGGCTCAACGATTACGCCTGAACGGTCACCGCGAGGTGGCTTAAGTGTGTAAGGTTGAATTTGCGCTAACCAGCCTTCAGCTTCAGCTTGAGCAACCAATTGTTTACGTGCAGCAAAACGCTCTAAACCAATGTAGTCCGCAGGTGCAGGAATGGTTTTAGAAATTTGCTCGCCCGCTTTGGCGATATATTCAAAATCGCTCAACACTTCCGCATTTTTGTTGAAGATGTTGATGATAGGAAGTTCACAGCGTTTGCCCACTTCATAGTCATTGAAGTCGTGCGCAGGGGTGATTTTCACACAGCCTGTACCAAATTCTTTGTCTACATATTCGTCTTTAACGATTGGAACAGCACGGCCTGTGATTGGCAGGATAATGTTCTTGCCAACAAGCGCTGCATAGCGTTCATCATCAAGCGCAACCGCAACAGCGGTATCGCCAAGCAATGTTTCAGGACGTGTTGTCGCCACAACAATGTGATCTTTGCCGTCATGGGTACGAAGTGACTTATCTTCAAAGAAATATTTGAAGTGCCAAAGTGAACCTGCTTCTTCTTTATCAGACTCAACTTCTAAGTCAGAAAGGGCAGTTTGTAGTTTAGGGTCCCAGTTTACAAGGCGTTTACCACGGTAAATTAAGCCTTCTTCATGCAGCTTAACAAACACTTCTTTAACCGCGTTAGAAAGACCTTCGTCCATGGTGAAGCGTTCACGTGACCAGTCTACAGATGAGCCTAGTCGACGAATTTGACGGGTAATGTTGCCGCCAGATTGTTCTTTCCATTCCCACACTTTTTCGATGAACTTTTCACGACCAAGGTCGTGACGGCTAATGCCTTCTGCGCCCAATTGACGTTCAACAACCATTTGCGTTGCGATACCTGCATGGTCGGTACCCGGCTGCCAAAGGGTGTTTTTGCCAGACATACGGTTATAACGAGTCAACGCATCCATAATGGCATTGTTGAAACCATGACCCATGTGCAAGCTACCGGTGACGTTTGGCGGCGGAATCATAATACAGAATGAATCACCTTTTTGAGATGGCTTGAAGTAGCCTCTCTCTTCCCAAGTCTTGTACCATTTTTTTTCGATCTCGGTCGGATCGTAGGTCGTAGCAATATTTTGCGCTGAATCAGTCATAGTCTAAACAGATCAAAAGTGGATAAAAAATTAGATCTATTGTAGCAAAAAAAATGGTGAATTAGGGATGTTGGGCGAATGTTAACTTTTAGGATTTGGCAGTAAATAAAAGAGTCCGTATGATAGGACCTAAGATAAGAAGTATCCATTGATCCCAAAACTAAGATAAAAGGAGCAATATCAAATGACTTATTTTATTTCTTTAAAGATTCAACCTACGACATATCAACGTTTTGAGACGATTCATCAAAAACTCAATGCAGGTGAAACAAAAAGTCAGTCCAAAGCCTTAGGGGATAATTTAGCGGATATTGCATGTGAAATTTTAGATCAAGTTTTTGGCCAAATGGCGCGCATGAATAAGTCTGGAGACAATGAATCCGAAAAAATTATTCAGCAAATACGTGAAACGACCCGTAAATATATGCCGTGGTCGGTGTCTTTTTTCGGCAATGACCGCCTTGTACCGATGGTGAATTATTTATATGGACGTTTTTACAGCGAAGATGGTCAGCATTTTATGCATTACCCGATCGATGCCTCTTTAGCCACCGACTTGCTTGCCTATGTCAGTCAAATGAAAGAAGGGCAGAATCAATATGTCCCACTCGCATTGAAGGCATTTACACAAGTGGTCGATGCCGGGGTGACGCATTTGGTGCGTGAACCGAAAAAAATGCTGAAATTTAATATGGTGGTGGATAAAACTTTAACCGGTGTCATCAATCTCACCACGCAACTCGGATATAAACGCTTCGATAAACTCGGCAAAATTTATGATGCACGGTCGATGAGTCAGTATTTTGACCATTTTATGGTGTTTTTGAACAATGAGCCTGTATTACATAAAGCATAAAATACATATAAATGAATAAATTAGTTATTTAAAAGGATGTCAAAATGGCAAAACGTGATGATTTGAACGGAAAAGTGGTATGGATTACTGGGGCATCTTCAGGTTTGGGTGAAGCTTTAGCAAAAGAATGTGCTTTGCAAGGGGCGCAGGTCATTTTGACCGCACGTCGTTTTGAAGAGTTGGAAAAAGTCCGGGTTTCATTATTACATCCAGATCAGCATCTTTCAGTGTGTGCAGACATTACCAATGAAGAACAAGTTCGCCACGCTTATGAACAAGTCCTTGCGAATAAAGGCCGAATTGATTGGTTAATCAATAATGCGGGATTGAGTCAGCGTGCATTGATTACGGATACGACTATGCAAACTGAACGTGCCATCATGGAAGTAGATTATTTTTCGCAAGTCTATTTAACCAAAACCGTTTTACCGACATTTTTAGCACAAAAGTCTGGTCGAATTGCTTTTGTTTCAAGTGTTGCAGGCTTATTAGGGACACAGTACCGCGCGACCTATTCTGCTGCAAAAGCTGCCATTCATATGTGGGCGAACAGTCTACGTGCGGAAGTTGCGGATCAAGGGGTGGGCGTATCGGTGATATTCCCCGGATTTGTCAAAACCAATGTTTCATTTAATGCACTCAATGGTGCAGGAAAACCACAAGGGCATCAGGATGAAGCTATTGGAAATGGTCTAGAAGCCAATGAGTTTGCCGAAACAGTAGTGCAATCTTTGCAAAGAGGGGAAGAATACATCGTGGTGGGTGGTTCTAAAGAAAAGCTCGGTGTTTGGGTGTCACGTTTATCACCGACAACGTTATATAAAATGATTCGTAAAACCAAAGTGAAGTAAGTTTTATCAAGTTTAAATTGTTTAAAAGTCACTCTTAACAGTGACTTTTTTAATGAGTATCGAGATTATAAGAAATGAAAAAGAATAATTTTAACAAATGGGGAATAGCCATCATTTTGTGCGCAATCATTGGCGCAATCGGTACAGTGGCTTATTTTTATTTTAAACAGAAAACTCAAAAAATTGAGCACAACTCAACACTCGAAAAGCCTGAAAAAGAAATAGGAACTGTATCAGAACCAGTTACTGAATCTGTTGAGATTGAACCTAATGTTGAAGCGGCGAGTGCAGAAGTTGTTATGCGAGAACCAAATGAGGGGTGGTTACCGATCGAAGCACTGTTTGATGAAAAAGGATTATTGAAGTCTGAGTATTACAGTCAAAATCCTCAAGATTCAGATGTTGATAAATTACCTTATAGCTCGAATAAAATTGGTGATTTTAAATGGCGAGCTGAATTTCATCCTGTTGATGATTTTAAAGGCGATCAGGCTAGATTCAAAGATCAATGTTTTGGATATTGTGTTTTAGTGAAAGGTAAGTTGCTGACCAGTGTTGAATCGACTGTATTTACGGGCGCATTTATTGCGAAAGATCATTTGATCGAAGTGATTGCACATAAGGGGAGTGGCGCATATATGCCTGTCAACTATAGCTTTATCAAAATCGATAAAGCTGGTAATGCAGAGTTAATCTCAGATGATCATAATTCTTACAAAGATCAATTGGCTCGTATCAATCATTCGGGACTCGAGATTGACTTAAAACCATTTAGAAAACTTCAATATTTTCTTTTAATGAATGAAAATGGTTTAAATGTGTCGATGCAAAAACCCAATAAGGTGGATGTCGAACCGACTCAGTGTAAAGAGTATTACGAAGGAACATTAGAGGCATGTCCAACTTTATATGGATGTAAAGCTGACATTGTGGTGCAAGATCTGGCACGTGCTTATGCTGGAGATGTTGCATTTAGTTATCATGATCCAAATATTGATGAAAAGAAATTTAATGAAGTTTGCTTTAAAGTTTGTCGCAATGAAAATGTGAGTTATGAAGAGTTTGAAAACACATTGTGTAAAGTAAATTAAATAGTAAAAATGAATTGGGGAGAAGTAGAGAGATCAGATGTCTCTCTTTTGAATTGCTGTTCCATACGCAAAGACTTCGACCATGCCGCCTTGCATACCCAACTCAGTGGTGCTTAAACGCAGGCCCATAATTTGCGTTGCGCCCATCTTTTCAGCTTCTTGCTTTAAACGCACCACGGCTTCACGACGTGCCCGATCGACAATGCTTTCATAACTGGTTAAACGTCCGCCAAAGAAGTTCTGAATATTGGCAATCACATATTTAAAATAATCATGTGAAATCACACATTACTTGAAATCAGTTGTCCGAAATGTTCAGTAGTTTTAAAACGGTTGTTGTCTATTTGAATATGCGATAAACGTTTTTCTTGAGCTTCGAGTTCTTTGAGATGCTTTTGTTCGATATGGCGACCGAAGCCCCAACCAATACAAAAGAGCACCACAAAGATCAGGACTTTAAAAATAAAGGCATCCATGACTTAGTCCTGAGTTGGAAATGGGTCTGGTAGTTTTGCTGAGTTGGCTTCTACGCGAACTGCCGTGCCATATACAAATAATTCAGAGGCGCCTTGAGCAATATTTGAGGTTGAAAAACGGATGCCGACGACTGCATTCGCGCCTAAGGCACGTGCTTTATCAATCATACGGCTCATAGCTTCTTGACGGGATTCTTCGAGTAGTTCTGTATAACCTTTGAGTTCACCACCCACGATATTTTTTAGGCCAGCCATAAAGTCACGACCAACATGTTTACTGCGGACAGTACTGCCATAAACGACATCAAGTTGTTGTGTAATGGTATGACCCGGAACAGATTCAAGATTACTTAAAAGCATTTTTAGTTATCAATATAAAAAGGTGAATTGAAGATAGGAAACTCTTCAGCAAAAAGCAATATCTTCATTTTTATTTTGTAGCTCCGATCTAAAAATGAAAAAGCCCACCGAAGTGAGCTTTTCAAATATAACTGGCTAGGCTAAATCAAATTATTGTTTTGATGCTGCTTTACGTTCGGCAGTAGAAGGTTGGTATTGCACAGCATCAGAAGTGTTGGCTTTGATACCACCACCAAGTGTTTTATACAATTCAACTTGATTGTTGAGATTTGCTTGTTCAAGCAACAACAAACCTTGCTCAGCTGCATAAGATGCACGCTGCGCATCAAGTACAGTTAAGTAGCTATCAATACCAGCACGGAAGCGGGCATTTGACAGTTTGTACGTTGTGTTGGTTGCATCAACTAAACGGCGCTGTGCTGCAATACGGTCACCAATGTTTTGGCGAACTGCAAGCACATCATTCACTTCACGGAAAGCTGACTGAACTGATTTTTCATAATCAGACAATGCAATTTTCTGGTCAGTTTCAGAAACTTTAATATTTGCCTGACGTGTACCCCAGTCGAAAATTGGAATATCTAGGCTAGGGCCAGCAGACCATACAAAGTTGCCTGATTTAAATAGATCACCTAAGTCCGTTGAAGCATAACCCGCTGAACCTGTCAGACTAATCGTAGGGAACAGACGTGCTTTAGCTGCACCAATGTTCGCACCAGCAGCAGACAGTTTATATTCAGCTGCACGTACATCTGGACGGTTGTTCAACAAGTCACTTGGAATACCTGAACCAATGGTATTGGTCGAAGTAATTCGACTGACACGTTGGTTCGGCAGCAAGTTCGCAGGCACTTGTTGACCCACTAATAGATTCAATAAGTTTTGCGCTTGAGCAATTTGAGTCTTGTAGTTTGCAACATCATTACGTGCAGTTTCTACAGAAATTTGAGCCTGACGAACAGGAACTTCACTGTCAATACCGACATCAAAACGCTTTTTGTTCAGGTTGTAAGATTCAAGCTGAGCCTTTAAGGTTTGATCCGCAAGCTTCAAGTTTGAGTTAGCGTATGCATAGTTTAACCATGCTTGAGCCACTTGACCGATCAACGCAATTTGTGTTGCATCACGGGCACTTGCAGTTGCAAGGTAACTGTCTAAAGCATTGTCTTTTAAGCTACGTACACGACCCCAAAAATCAAGTTCATAGGCAGTGACACCTAAACCGACATTATAAGAGGTGATAGGCTTTTGTGTATTCAACGTGTCTTGACGAAGTACACTACCACTTGCACCAATGGTTGGTAATTGACCATTGGCAGTGATTTGATACTGTTGCTGTGCACGTTCAATATTTAAAGCAGCCGTACGTAGGTCACGGTTATTGGCTAAAGCTAAGTCAAGAACTTGTACCAGACGTTGGTCAGCAAAGAAATCTTTATATCCTTGTTCAGCAACAGAAGTACCAGAAGCACTTGCTGTGTAGCTTTCGGGGATATTGGTCTGAACAACCGGCTCTGGACCACGCATGCTTTGGCAGGCAGCCAAAGCAAGCGCAAGTGAAGAAACCGCAATGCTACGACCTGCAATAGACCATACATTTTGCATCACGATAAATGCTCCTGATTATTTTGTTGTTTTGGTTTGTACTTAAAGATACTTCGGATCCATACGTAGAACACAGGAATAAAGAAGATACCAAGTAGGGTAGAACTGATTACGCCACCCAATACACCATAACCTACAGAGTGCTGGCTACCTGCACCTGCACCCGAAGAAAGGGCAAGCGGAAGTACACCAAAACCAAAGGCTAAAGTGGTCATGATAATTGGACGTAGACGCATTTTAGCGGCATGCAATGTTGCGTCAAACAGATCTTCACCTTTTTCTTGAAGTTCTTTGGCGAATTCTACGATCAAGATCGCATTCTTCGCGGACAAACCAATGACGGCAATAATAGCCACCTGGAAGTAAATGTTATTCGCCAAGTTTGGATTTTTGAAGAACACCATTCCAAGGAAAGTCAGTAATAACGCACCCAATACACCTAATGGTACAACCAGTAATACTGAGAACGGAATAGACCAGCTTTCATACAAGGCAGCAAGACATAGGAAGACGATTAACAATGAAAGTGCGTATAGGAATGGTGCTTGTGCGCCAGACTCACGTTCTTCTAGAGATAAACCAGTCCATTCATAGTCAAAGCCTTGAACGCCCATCGAAGGAAGTTTTTGTACAATTTCTTCCATCGCTTTCATCGCGTCGCCCGAACTTACACCCACACCCGGTGAACCTTGAATGTTCACAGATGCGATACCGTTATAACGTTCAAGACGTGGTGAACCATAAGTCCATTCACCAGTAGCGAAGGTCGAGAATGGAACCATTGTGCCTTGGTTGTTACGGACATACCACTGGCTCAGGTCTTCAGGCATCATACGTGCCGCAGCTTCACCTTGTACATAGACTTTCTTCACACGACCACGGTCAACGAAGTCATTGATGTAAGAACCACCCCATGCCATACCCATTGTGGTATTGATTTCAGCAATGCTCACACCCATTGCACCAGCTTGAGCTTGGTCAATCGTGATTTTGTACTGTGGCGTATCTTCTTGACCGTTAGGACGAACACCCATGAGGCGTTTATCTTGAGCAGCCATACCGAGCACCATATTACGGGCATCGATAAGTTGTTGATGAGTTTGACCTGCAGAAGCTTTTAACTGCAAGTTGAAGCCGGCAGTTACACCCAATTCAGGCATTGCTGGTAATTGGATTGGCATGATGTATGAAGCATCCTTCACGATCATGTTCAATGCCATACCACGTTGAATAATCGCACCCACTTGAGATTCAGGTGATGTACGGTCTTCCCAATCTTTTAACTTGATGAATGCAAGACCTGCGTTTTGACCTACACCTGTGAACGAGAAACCGGCAACACTGAATACAGAATCGACATATTTTTCTTCGTTTTTCAGGAAGTAATCGGTCATTGCAGTGACAGTTTTATCCGTACGCTCAAGTGAGGCATTCGGTGGTAACTGTACCAGTGTCATTACAACACCTTGGTCTTCTTCAGGTAAGAATGATGAAGGTAACTTTTGGAATAAAAGCACTAATAACCCGATTACAACTGCATAAATCACACCAGAGAAAATCTTGTGGTGTGTCATGAAGTTCACGCCGCCTTGGTATTTATGCGCAACTTTATCAAAAGAGCTGTTAAACCAACGGAAGAAACGGGCAAAGATATTGTTGCTTTCAGGTTTGTTTGGATCATGTTGTTTCAACATGGTCGCACATAGGGCAGGGGTAAAGGTCAATGCTACAATCAATGACAGAATCATTGCTGTTACCAGCGTGATTGAGAACTGACGATAAATTACACCTGTCGTACCACCGAAGAATGCCATCGGCACGAATACAGCGGTTAACACAGAGGTAATACCGATTAAGGCACCCGAGATCTGTTTCATTGAGATTTCAGTTGCAGTCACTGGGTCAAGATGATCTTCAACCATGACACGTTCAACGTTCTCTACGACAACAATAGCATCATCCACGAGGAGACCAATCGCCAGTACCATCGCGAACATGGTGAGTGTGTTGATCGAGAAACCAAACATGTTAATGACAGCAAAAGTACCCAATACCACTACAGGTACAGCCAATGTCGGAATAATCGTTGCGCGCCAGTTCTGTAAGAATAAGAACATCACAAAGAATACAAGAATCACGGCTTCTACAAGGGTATGTACAACACTTTCAATCGATAACTTAATGAATGGAGTCGTATCAAATGCAAGCGTGTCTTTTAAACCTTCAGGGTAGTTTGGACGTAGTTCTTTTAAACGTGCTTCAACAGCTTCGGCTGTATCTAATGCGTTTGCACCAGTTGCTAGTTTGATCGCTACACCACCAGCAGGTTTGTTGTTGAACTTAGAGTCGAACTGATAGTTGTCAGCACCTAATTCAACACGTGCAACATCACCTAAACGTACCTGAGCACCATCACTACTGTTACGCAGGAAAATGTTTTTAAACTGCTCTGGTGTTTGCAACAAACTTTGTGCTGTAACTGTCGCGTTCAGTACTTGACCTTCAGTTGCAGGCGCACCACCTAACTGACCAACAGCAACCTGAGCATTCTGTGTACGGATAGCCGCAGCCACATCACTCGGTGTAACTTTCAGGTTTGCCATTTTGGCTGGATCTAGCCAAATACGCATCGCATAAGAACCACCGAATACTTGGACTTCACCTACACCTGCCACACGGCTGAGAGGTTCAGAAATATTCGAGTTTACATAGTCCTTAATGTCGTCCGCAGTCAACTTACCCGATGGTGAGTGGAATGCTACAACTTGTAGGAAGCTTGCGCCAGATTTGGTGACTTTTACACCTTGACGTTGTACGTCTTCAGGTAATAGCGCTGTCGCAGACTGGAGTTTGTTTTGGACTTGAACTTGGGCGATATCTGGATCGATCCCTTGTTCAAAGTTCAATGTAATAGATGCCTGACCGTTACCCGCACTGTTTGACGAAATATAACGTAAACCATCCAAACCATTCATTTGTTGTTCAATGATTTGGGTTACGGTGTTTTCAACTGTTTCTGCAGATGCACCAGGGTAAGTCGCAGAGATTGAAACCGTTGGCGGCGCAATGGTCGGATACTGTGCAATTGGCATATTTGATAGCGTGAGTACACCCGCTAGCATAATTACCAATGCAATCACCCATGCAAAAATGGGGCGATGAATAAAGAATTGAGCCATTCAGTCTACTCCCTATGCGTTTGAAGTAGCTTTTTGTTCAGTTTTAGGCGCTGCTTGTTCTGCGGCTTTAGCGTTTGGCTTTGCTGCAGCAGGTTGTTGCGCACCTTGAGGTGCAGCAGCCTGAGGTTGATACGGTTTGGCTACAACTTGTTGCTCTGGCTTAACTTTCGCAATACCGTCAACAATCACTTTATCGCCAGTGTTTAAGCCTTGAGTCACGATCCAATTCGAACCTTGCGTACCAACAGTGGTTACAGGACGAGATTCAACAGCACCTTTTGCATTCACAATCATTGCCATTGCTTGACCTGTAGGGGTACGCGTAATGGCAGCTTGTGGAATCAGGTAAGCGTTTGGAATCACACCTTGAACGATGCGAGCATTGGCAAACATACCCGGAAGTAATAAATGATTCGGGTTAGAAAAAACAGCACGAAGTGTAACCGTACCTGTATCTGGGTTTACACTCGCATCAGAAAATGCAAGACGACCTTCAATAGGGTATTCGCTACCATCTTCAAGACGTAATTTCACTTTGGTGTTATTACTGCTGTCTAAGTTGCCTTTGCTTAACTGTTGGCGTAGACGAAGAAGTTCAGCACTTGATTGGTTAATGTCAACGTACATTGGATCAAGACGTTGAATTGTGACTAATGGATCAGCCTGAGATGCAGTAACTAAAGCACCCGCTGTCACTGTTGAACGGTTGGTTTGACCTGAAATTGGCGCACGTACAGTTGAATAACCTAAATTAATTTCTGCATTTTTAAGTTCTGCCTGAGATGCCGCAACATCTGCTTCAGCCAGTTTAACTTGAGCAACAATATCATCGTATTCTTGTTTTGAAATCGCATTTGAGCCAACAAGCTGACGGTAACGACCTTCTTTAACACGTAACACGTTTAAGTTAGCTTGTTGACGTGTTAAAGCAGCACGAGCACTGTCAGCTGAAGCACGGTTTGTACGCGAGTCGATCTCGTACAAGGCTTGTCCTTCGCGAACATAGCTGCCTTCTGCAAATAGACGTTTCAGTACTACACCACTGGTTTGTGGACGTACTTCTGAAATTTCATAGGCAGATGTACGGCCAGAAAGTTCAACAGATTGTTCAACGCTTTGCGGTTGGGCAACAATGACACCGACTTCAGTTGGTGGCATTTGCTGTGCAGCAGCAGCTTGCTGTGCATCTTTAGGATCTTTGCTACAACCAACAAGTGCAATACTTGTTGCCAATGCGCAAGCAGTCAGGGCAGGAGCCCAAAGCTTTGCAGACATCATTGTTCCACCTCAATTAGATATTTATCTAAATTATTCATTTGTTTACGCTTTACTGATTTTGATGTAACTCAAATAAAGTAGCGCGATCCAAATAAAACTTATGCTCCAACCGGATAAGACATCTGTCGGAAAATGAACCCCAACATATACTCGCGAAACACCCATACACAGCATCCATAACAATGCCAAAATGGTGATCAAGCGATGTTGAGCATGTTGTCGGTAAATCAAGATCATAAGACACGCAAGCGATGCAGCATAACAACTGTGTGCACTTGGGAATGAACTCCCGTAAGACGCTACAAGATGGTACATTTCTGGGGGACGCGGTCTGGTGAACGTAAATTTAAGCAACCATGCAAGGCCGATACTTCCAAAGATCCCTATACTGATAAAAACAATCTCTGTGTATTTTTTATACCACGCAAAGTGTAAACTCCATAGCGTGGTGAAAAATAATACAAAAGGCATGCCCCCTAGCGCGGAAAGTCCGATGGCAATTTGATTAAAAACAGCAATACGGTGCTGACTCATCCATTCCACGATATTTAAATCTAATAGATTTAAATAGCTAGAATAAAGTGACAACACACTGATAATTAATGCAAAAAAACCAACAAACAGTAGCGTTCGTGGCATATTTTATTCCTTGTCATTTTAACCGGTTTGAGCTCGGTTAATTAATGGACTAAAGTGTACTCATCAGTACACTTTATTTCAAGTATGTGTAAATCATACTGATTTTATTTTTTGTGTTCATTTACATCTTACTAAAATAAAACACAAATCTGCTAATGATTGTTCTTACTGGCTTGTGTGCCATCTTCAACTTCAAGTGGGGCTTTCGGTGGCCAGAAAAAGTCACTTGGTCGCGTTAGAAAATGAGTCATCACCAATTTAGCCAGTGGTTTCCATTGTTCAAATCTTACGCGACGTGCCCGTAGTGCCACAATAATGGTTAACGTGAAACTGACGAATAAGTTAGTCAGACCGATCAGAATAACTCCTAAGAATGACACAATGATTAAGCCAATGTCTGGTGAACCATTAATATTGATGAGGCCTTGAATGAAGTTGGCTGAGGCGAAGGCGATATGGCGAATATCTAAAGGTAAACCAAAAATAAATCCAATCGTTCCCATACTGCCCAGCATGATCCCGAATAAGAAGTTACCTGCTAAAGCACCTAAGTTTCGCTCAATGTAAGCGGCAAGCTTATCCAGTCTCTCTTGACCCATGATGCGTTTTAACTTTGGATGTGCTTGAATCCGTGGTCCAACTTTGCGATAGATCGCCATGTTGTCAAAGTATCCAGCAAGCAAACCTGATAAAAACAAACATACCCCAGCAATCGCAGCATGTGGCACAGCCAATGAGGTAAATGGATTGAGGTCGTGTAAGGTTTTAGCTGCTTTTGCATGATTCATTAATGGCTCATGTAAAGCCATGTCCCAACTTAAGGCGATCAATGCTGCAACAGGAATCGCAATACTGATGTTGCCTAAGATTGCAATAAACTGGGTTCGAATGATGTTAATAATTAGCGCGGCAAGTTCGGCAATCTGCGCCATTTTCGAGCCTTTACGATGCTGAACCGTCGAGGCAAGGGCGGCAGCTGTCATCGCAGGCTGTTTAGTGGCAACAGTAAAATGTAAGACATGAATCAGCATAAAGCCGAAAGAGTAGTTCAGACTATATGAAATGGCTTGCATGAGCGGTGCCATGCTGACACGGGCCATCAGCACTTTTAAAGTTGCCATACATGCAATGATCACACCGGCACCTGCCGCAGATCGGTACATGCTCATAAAGCCTTGTTTGTCCGTACTTACATAGTGTTCGCCAGTTTTACTTGCGTTTTCGGTGACTTGTAGGGCAACCAATTCACTATTGGTGGCGAGCAAATCGCGCACACTGCGTTCGTTATAAATCGCTGACGTCACATCACTGAGTAAACTACCCATAGAAACATAGCGGACATCATCTTCTTCAACAATCAGGTTGAGTAAGATTTCTAAGCGATCTAAACACTGTTCTAAAAGCGACAATAAGTAAGTCAGGCTGACACTTACGCCAATTCGTTTGGTCGCACGCCGAATCTTCAGCACCACATCACGACATTGTTCCAGCATTACCAACGCTTGAGAAGCATCTGGCGGTAGCACAGCACTCATTTCTTCAGCACTTTGATGGAGCTTTTTATACTGCTGAATAAAATCATTTATTTCACGGTTTTGCACCAAAAAAGGTGATTCATATTCGGTCAGTTCAGGCTGTGCATTAATAAATTCAGGATATAAGCCAATACCACTCACCCGATAGGACAAAACGGTAATGGCTTTAATTAACTCACGGCGAATTTTCTTTTTTTCTTCCTGATTGCTATGACCTTGATTAAATAGTCGAAATAGCTGCATCCATTGCTGATCATCAATACTGTCCAGCCAATATTTGTCGCTATGACGATAAAAAACTCGACGGACTAAATCTTGTAATTGAGTTTCGTCATTGATCAGAGGAAGAAAATGTGCGCCAAGCCGTTGGAACAGTTGTCCCCAGAAACCATCGAGAGACAAAATACCTGTGTCCGCATATAAACTGGTTTGTTTATATCGGCTAATGAGTTTTAGGACAAAACTTTGCAAGGTAGAGGCTGCATCTGGCGTGATGAGTAAAGCTTGGATGAAAGCCTGAAATTTTTTCTTAATTTCGTCAGTATTTTTTGTATCTTCTGGTCGAATTCGGTTGACCAATTCGATCAGCAAGTTTTCATCCAGCACAGCCCGAGGGGTATCGAGCTGTTGCTGCATGGTCAAAAAGATATCATTGAGTTTTATATGCATAGGCAAGGGGAATTACGATGAATATTGTTAATTATTGAATTCGGTGTAATGCCAAGTTTGCGAGGTTGATTAAAGCTTGACGATATTCAGTATCTGGTAGCGCTGCTAAAGCGGCTAGTGCTGCCTCAGTTTCTTCAGTCGCTCGTTGGCTACAATAATCAAGTGCCCCAGAGCTTTGTACAATCTGAATAACACGCTCTAAATCTGCCGTACCACCTGTGGCAATACTGCGGCGAATAATGTCATGTTCTTCGCCAGTTGTATTCTTTAAGGCAGAGATTAAAGGTAAAGTTGGTTTACCTTCCATCAAATCATCACCAATATTTTTACCTAATGTTTCAGCATCTGAGGTGTAATCTAAAATATCGTCAATAATTTGAAAGGCATTTCCAAAGTGTCCGGCAAATTTTCTAAGCGGTTCACGGTACTCTGGTGTACCAGTCAGAATCGCTGCACCTTCGGTAGCGAGCTCAAATAAACGTGATGTTTTGCCGTGAATAATATCTAAGTAGGTTTGTTCAGTAGTTTCGGGTTGGTGTTGTGATTGAAGTTGTAAAACTTCACCTTCAGCAATTTCACAGGTACCCGTTGAAAAGTCTTTGAGTAATGCTTTGCTGTCTAGATCCACCAATAAATCAAAAGCGCGAGAAATCAAAAAATCACCCACAAGTACGGCAGTTTGATTATTCCATGTCGCATTTGCTGTTGGGCGGCCACGGCGTAAACCCGATTCATCTACTACGTCGTCATGTACCAAGGTTGCGGTATGTAGCATTTCAATAATTGCTGCAAGTTTACGGTGTTTTTCTAAATCTTCTGCACCACAAGCTTTTGCTGCAAGTAAGCACATAATTGGACGCATGCGTTTACCGCCTGCTTCAACCACATGTTTACTGACTGCCATGACCAAGGCAACTTTAGATGTGATCCCTTCATTAATAAATTTGTCCATCGCAGCAAAGTCAGTGGCAACAGGCGCGAGAATATCTTGCTTAAAGTCGATGGTCATATGAAGAGAAACCTCAATAATTTTTGAATTACAGACGTAGTGTAGCAATTTGTTATATGAATAACAGATAAGAACTTACTCAATTGACTTAATCTTAAGTGATTTTTTTCATCAAGCGGAAGTATTGTACTTATTTTTTAACAGACTTTTATCTTTAGCATGTTGTTTGAACAGCATGTTGTTGATGTCAGTCCAGTGTATATTAGCGAATTGTTGCTAAAAATCTATGTCAAACCCTGCCAAAAGCATGATAAGTGAAATAGAGCACTCATTTTAATGGTTTTAATGACACTGTTTATATAATAAACGCATACTCATCTAATATTTTACGGAAATGACTTGTTGTTTTTCGGGTTATCCCTTAAAATCTTTGCCTTTGCAAAACCCCAGTGACGATCGTTTTAAGATCGGTATATCCCTTTACCGGCACGACAACACGGGCATGTTTGGAGTACTTAAATGTACGCAGTAATCCAAAGCGGTGGTAAACAACACCGTGTAGTTGAGGGTGAAACCCTTAAAGTAGAATTATTGAAAGCTGAAACTGGCTCAACTGTTACTTTTGATGACGTGTTGATGCTTGTTAACGGTGACAGCATTCAAATTGGTGCACCAGTAGTAGCTGGCGCTAAAGTAACTGCTGAAGTAGTTAGCCATGGTCGTCACGACAAAATCCGCATCATCAAAATGCGTCGTCGTAAACACTATCGTAAACAACAAGGTCACCGTCAATGGTTCACTGAGTTGAAAATTACAGCTATTTCAGGCTAATTACGAGGAGTAAGTAGACATGGCAACTAAAAAAGCCGGTGGTTCGACTAAAAACGGTCGTGACTCGAACCCAAAAATGTTGGGTGTTAAAATCTACGGCGGTCAATCTGTGACTGCTGGTAACATCATCGTTCGTCAACGTGGTACTGAATTCCACGCTGGTGTAAATGTAGGTATGGGCCGTGACCATACTTTATTTGCAACCGCTGACGGCGTTGTGAAATTCGAAGTGAAAGGCCAATTCGGTCGTCGCTACGTATCTGTTGAAGCGTAAGCTTTAATAGAAAAAAAACCCGCATTTTTGCGGGTTTTTTTTCGTCTGAATAAAATATGAGGTATTTTTTAGATTGTTACAAATAGTGTATAAATCAATAAATCACCATAAATAGTGATTTAAATCACAAAATATAAAGAGCGTAATAGAGGAGTACAAATACAAAAAAGGATAAGGACATGAATAAAATATTGAATACAGTTTTTATCGGTGCTGACTATCAGAAAAGGAATTGTCCTGATAAAAGCCAACAAATTGCATTTTAAAAGACACTACAACTTGGTGAAATAACTTCAATCGCTATTAAAGTTGTACCAAAATTACTAGCTGTGAGTATTTTACTTTCTTAGGTTCAATTGTATGGACTGGTGGGAGTGGCTCGTCATATCCTGAGCATACTTGTAATCGTTGCAATAGTGGTATTCCTGGGCCAGTAGGGCCAATGGGACCTCAAGGTCCTGCTGGTGAGACAGGAGCAACAGGTGCACAGGGTGAGACTGGAGCTAAAGGTGACAAAGGCGATACGGGTGCTACTGGAGCTAAAGGCGATACTGGAGCAACGGGCGCTACAGGTGCGACTGGAGCTAAAGGTGACAAAGGCGATACTGGAGCAGTAGGTGCTACAGGTGCGACCGGGGCTAAGGGTGACAAAGGCGATACTGGTGCAACTGGAGCTAAAGGTGACAAAGGCGATACTGGAGCAGTAGGTGCTACAGGTGCGACCGGGGCTAAGGGTGACAAAGGCGATACTGGTGCAACTGGAGCTAAAGGTGATACTGGCGCAGTAGGTGCTACAGGTGCTACAGGTGCAACCGGAGCTAAGGGTGACAAAGGTGACAAAGGCGCTACAGGTGCAACTGGTAAAGATGGACTCAATGGCCGAGACGGAATCGATGGTAAGGATGGTTTGAACGGTCTGAATGGAAGCAATGGTCTAGATGGTGCAAGTGCTTATCAAGTTGCGGTGAGCAATGGTTATGAAGGCAATGAAGACCAATGGTTAGAAAGTCTACGTGGTGCAGTTGGCGCACAAGGGCTAACAGGTGAAAATGGTTTCAGTGCATATGAACTTGCGATAAAAAATGGATTTGTCGGTACTGAAGTGGACTGGTTATTGAGCTTAAAAGGAACAGATCCGTACATTAAAATTCAATCAAATGTTGCCAATACAGCACCTAAACCAACTGCGAATGGACAAGATGCGATTGCAGTCGGTGCCGGTAATAAAGCTGATGGTAATCAGTCTATTGCCCTCGGTGTAAACAATACCGTCAATGGTGATGGCTCTGGTGCAGTAGGTTCAAATAATACAGTCACAGGTAATAATACCTATGTGATTGGTAACAATATCAACACATCGGCAAATAATGCTGTTGTACTAGGCAATGGTTCAAGCTCTAATCGCAATAATACGGTTTCTGTTGGCTCGGCTGGTGCAGAGCGGCAAATTATTCATGTGGCAGCTGGTACGGCAGACACCGATGCGGTGAATGTGAAACAAATGCGTCAAGCAGATCTAGAAGTGCTAAATAGTTCAAAAGCATATACAGATCAGCATGGGGCAAATGTACTCAATCAAGCTAATAGTTATACCAACCAACGTGTGAATGAATTGAACCATAATTTCAATAAATTTAAAGATAATGTTTACGGTGCTGTTGCTTCAAGTATTGCAATCGCCTCCTTACCGCAACCCACAGATGCTGGATACAACATGTTTAGCGTAGATATGGGGACTTGGGAAGGTTCACAAGGCTATGCAGTTGGTTTTAGTGGAGTGACTGAAAGCAATAAATATGTGTATAAATTGGCTGCAACAGGGAACTCTGAAGGTGACTTTGGCGCTGGTGCATCGATCGGTTGGCAATGGAAATAACTCAATATTGGATTATTAAAATTGCTAAATCGTTGTTTAACTATTTGAAAGGCATTTGAATCAAATCAAGTGCCTTTTTATTTTATAGGACTTACGCACTATCATTTATAGATTCTCTGTGGTAGCAGATGATTTTTATCGAGAATAAAGTCATCAATGAAGTTTTTGATAATTGGTCTAAATAATTTCTTCTGCCAACGATATATATTT